>JBASAH010000148.1:0-8232 GCA_049650505.1 Xanthobacteraceae bacterium | reverse complement strand
ATCTCACGCACCGCGCCCTGCGCGCGCGCCGCCCGTGCGATCGACGAGCCGATCAGGCCGACGCCGATCAGCGCGAGGCGGTTAAACAATGGCGTTGGCTGTGCCACAAACTTCTCCGCGTCCGCAGCGTGCTCCCTCGTCTTTCCGATTGAGGGAGCGGGATACTCGCGTGCACTATGATCGCTCCAAAAAATCTTTGAGCGCCGCAACGACGAGGCGGTTCGCTTCCTCGGTGCCCACACTCATCCGCAGCGCATTCGGCAGCTTATAGGCTGTCGTCTGCCGCAAGATTAGCCCGCGCGCCGTGAGGAAGGCATCGGCGTCCTTGGCCGTGCGCCCCTTGGTGTCCGGAAAATGGATTAGCAAAAAGTTGGCGACGCTCGGCGTCACTTTCAGGCCGAGCTTGCCGATTTCCTGCGTCAGCCAATCGAGCCAGCGCGTATTGTGCTCGCGCGAGCGCGCCTGATGCGCGATGTCCTCGATCGAAGCGATGCCGGCGGCAATCGCCGGCCCGCTGACGTTGAACGGGCCACGCATGCGGTTGACCGCATCCACGATATGCGCCGGCGCGAACATCCAGCCGAGCCGCAGCGCCGCCAGCCCATGGATTTTCGAGAACGTGCGGCACATGACGACATTGTCCGATGTGGCGACCAGTTCGATGCCCGCCTCGTAGTCGTTGCGCCGGACATAGTCGGCGTAGGCCGCATCGATCACCAGAATGACGTTGGCCGGCAGCCCGCGGTGCAGGCGCTTGATTTCGTCGAACGACAGGCAGGTGCCGGTCGGATTGTTCGGATTGGCGAGGAAGACGAGTTTCGTCTTCTTAGTCACCGCGGCCAGAATCGCATCGACATCGGCGGTGTAATCCTTCTCCGGCGCGACGACAGGTTTTGCGCCCGCGCCGAGCGTTACGATCGGGTAAATCAGGAAGCCATGGGTGGTGTGAATCGCCTCGTCGCCGTCGACGAGATAGGCATGCGCCAAAAGGTGGAGCAGATCGTCCGAGCCCGCGCCGCAGACGATGCGGTCGGGATCGAGTCCGAAGGCCCGCCCGATCGCTTCGCGCAGATCGCTGGCCGAACCGTCCGGGTAGTCTTCCAGGTGGTCCGCCCAAGCCTTGTAGGCGGCGATCGCGCGCGGGCTCGGCCCAAGCGGCGTCTCGTTCGACGACAGCTTGAATACCTTGGCCGCGCCCGGCGCGCTGCTCTTGCCGGGTACGTAGGCGTCGATGTCGAGCACGCCGGGCCGAGGCTGTGGACGCGCGCTACTCATTATCTTGTTCACCTCAAAGCTCGCATAGTTCTCCTCCCCAAAGGGGAGGGTGGTCGTCGGTCTCGCTGCGCTCGCCTTGTTTGCCTTAAACGGCGCTTTATTGCGGGATCGTATAGCGGGTCGCGTGACTGCCGACGAGGGCCGAGGAGCGGATCGAGGCGCCAATCTTAACGAGTTCGGCGGAGACCTCGCGAATACCTCCGGTTGGGACGGATATCAGGAGCGCCGCCCCGTCGAAGGCGCGGTCGGGTACGGCAATGACGTCGGCGAGTTCGGCCAAAGCCTGCACTGCCGCGGCGCTCCAGCCGGACACCCGCATGCTCCAGGTTTCGGTTTCCGTCACCATGGCGTCCGCCGCGACGCGGGAGATCACAAAGACCGGCAGCGCGGCTGGATGGTTGGGGCGCTCGACAAAAGGCAGCCGCGCGATGATCTTTGGCGCACTGGTGAATTCGAGCGCGGTCCACCACGGCCCGGCGTCGGCGATGGCAAAAGCCGGCACTAGGCCGAGATCGCCTTTGGATCCGCTAACCGCCTCGACAACCGTCGCGGCGCCCATATGCGCGACGAACGGCACTGTGAAACCAAAATGGAAGCGCGCCGAATCGCGCATCAAGGCGTCCCCGGCCGAGAGGTCGGCGTGGACCGCGAACGGCGCTTGCACATAAGTGAAGGTCGAGATGATGACGCGCCAGATGCTTTCGGCGGTGTCGAGGGGCAGGCTACCGTGATGCCGCCGCACCAGGCGGCGCATCATCTCAGCCTCGCGGGCCGGACGGAACGCGGACCCGGTCTCTTCCGTCTTCTTTACCGCGATCAGCTGGTCGATGATTTCGCCGCGTTCGATCAGGAGCTCGTGCATGGCGGCGTCGATGCGATCGATATCGCGCCGCAGATCAGCGAGCGGCGGTATGGTTTTGCGCGTCGATTTCGCCATAGCTCACGTCCTAAAAGGCTGACGTCCTGATGGCTCAGGTCCTGTTCCGCCCATTTGATAGGTGTCGTTAAGGCCGAAATCAAAGAAAACATTGACTCCACGGTGAAGGGGCCTATTTACGCCGGTTTGACCGCCCAATGGCAGTCCGCCGCAATGCGGCATTTCAGGATGAAATCGATGGCCGATATCGGCGCCACGCTCGATCTCGCCGACCGCACGCGCGAAGCGGACGATCCGCATTCGCCGGTCGTGCGCTTTGGCGTGGACAAGCCGCTGCGCCTCGATGCCGGCGTCGATTTTGCTCCGCTTCAGATCGCCTATCAAACCTACGGCGCGCTTAACGCCGCGCGCAGCAATGCGGTTCTGATCTGCCACGCGCTGACCGGCGATCAGCATCTCGTCAACGATCACCCGGTGACCGGCAAACCCGGCTGGTGGGAGACCATGGTCGGACCGGGCAAGCCGATCGACACCGAACGTTATTTCGTCATCTGCCCGAATGTGGTCGGCGGTTGCATGGGCACGTCGGGACCGGCCTCGACCAATGCGGCGACCGGCATGCCCTGGGGTCTCGATTTTCCGGTCATCACGGTGCGCGACATGGTGCGCGCCCAGGCGATGTTGCTCGATCATCTCGGCATTGAATCGCTGTTTGCGGTTGCGGGCGGCTCGATGGGCGGCATGCAAGTGCTGCAGTGGGCCGCGAGCTATCCGCAGCGCGTATTCGCGGCGCTGCCGATTGCCGCTTCGACCCGGCACTCGGCGCAAAACATCGCCTTTCACGAGGTCGGCCGCCAGGCTGTCATGGCGGACCCGGACTGGCGTGCCGGACGATATTTTGCCGAAGGCACCAATCCGCGGCGCGGGCTCGCCGTCGCGCGCATGGGCGCGCACATTACTTATCTGTCGGACGCGGCGCTGCACCGCAAATTCGGCCGCCGCTTCCAGAATCGCGACAATCCGACGTTCTCGTTCGATGCCGACTTTCAGGTGGAATCCTATCTGCGCCACCAGGGCATCACGTTTGTCGAACGCTTCGACGCCAATTCATATCTCTACCTGACGCGGGCGATGGATTATTTCGATCTCGCCGGCGACTACGATGGCGTGGTGGCGGAAGCGTTCCGCGGTGTGCCGACGCGTTTCTGCGTGATCTCCTTCACCAGCGACTGGCTGTTTCCGACCGCCGAATCGCGCGCCATCGTGCATGCGCTCAACGCCGCCGGCGCGCGGGTCTCGTTTGCCGAAATCACGACCGATAAAGGCCACGACGCGTTCCTGCTTGAAGAGCCGGAATTGTTCGCGATCGTGCGCGGATTCCTCGAGGGCGCCGCCAAAGCGCGCGGGCTGGCGGCGCGGTTAGCATGTTGTCGCGACTGAAATACGATTTGACCATGGCGGAGGCGGCCCGCGGCCCGGGCGGCTCACGCGTCGACTTGCTCGTGGTCGCCGACATGGTGCAGCGCGGCGCGCGGGTGCTCGACGTCGGTTGCGGCGACGGCGAATTGCTGCGGCTTCTCGAAAGCCGCGGTGTCGACGGTCGTGGCATCGAACTGTCGCGTGAAGGCGTCAACGAATGCGTCGCCAAAGGCCTCGCCGTCGTCCAAGGCGACGCCGACACCGACCTGGAGGATTATCCGGACGACGCCTTTGATTACGTCATCCTGTCGCAGACTTTGCAGGCGACGCGCCGGCCGCGTGCTGTGCTCGAGCATATGTTGCGCATCGGCCGCCATGGCATCGTGTCATTTCCGAATTTCGGCCATTGGCGCATCCGCCTGCAGATATTTTTCGGCGGCCACATGCCGCGCACGGAAAACCTGCCCTATGCCTGGTACGAAACGCCGAACATCCATTTCTGCAGCATCAAGGATTTTCGCGAATTGTCCCGCGCCGTCGGCGCCAAGATGGAGCAGGCGGTCGCGCTCAATCCCTGGGGCGGCCGCATGCGATTGAAAATGCCGTGGTGGTTCTGGAATCTATTTGGCGAACAGGCGGTGTTCTTGCTCAGCCGGCAAAACTGATCCGGTGTTCGGCGGAGCGGACCGAGTATAATGTCAGACATCTGCCCGCTCAGTCCGGGCCCGTAGCTCAATGGTCAGAGCTAGCGGCTCATAACCGCTTGGTTGGAGGTTCGAGTCCTCCCGGGCCCACCAATGATTTCAAACGCTTATGGTGAAATTCCCAACCCTCGATAAACCCATGAAAGCTCGTGGCAGCATCCATGGCAGCAACTGACAAATTTCGCACCAGCGGCCTCCCCAACGCGATTGCGGCGCCCTTTATCGGGGCGCTAACCTCGTCGCTCCCAGTGAGGCGTACCCCATGACCAATCTGCTCGAGCAAGCCATCGCCTGCGACGACGCCGACCGCGCCGGCAAGATCATCCAGGAGGCGCTCGGCATCGAATCCGACGAGTCGTGAACTACACCCTCCCGAAGACCTGGCCGGCCGATCGTGAGCAGCGTGCCCGCATTATCGGCGAGTGGCTGCAGACCGAGGCGCGGTATCTGGCCTGACGCGTGAGCACCATGGCCGAACGTCGCTTCCCGCCTCCCTGGTCTATCAAGGATATCGGTGTGGCTTTCAAAGTCTGTGACAGCACCGGGCAGAGGCTCGCCTATGTCTATTTTGAGGATGAGCCGGGCCGACGCTCGGCAGCGAAGCAGCTGACGCGCGACGAGGCGCGGCGGATTGCGGCGAACATTGCGAAGCTGCCGGCGCTAGTGAGAAAGTCTTAGCCTGCTTTTAGATTTGAGATTGCAGACGACACGCTGGTCTTTTCAACGACGGCATGGGTCCACAAAAAGTAGAGCACCACAACAGCTGCGAGGAAAACTAGTTTGATCATCTGCTGCCCTCCCGGATTTAAGATCGATCAGCTCAGGCCACCGACTGCACCAATCCGCGCAACGCCACGGATATCGCAAGCCCGACGTCGACATCGCCGAAGCCGCGGCCGCCGCGGCGGCCATACAGTTGCAAGTGCGCCGCGACGCGCTCGAGCAAGATGACACGCTTTTCCGGCGGCAACGGGGTGGCCGCGGTCATGACCATGTCGAGCTGATGATCAGTGAGCGCAATCATGCCGAACCTTTCGTTTTGGCGGCGCGCTCTCTGTTCCAGGGGTGGTCCCGGTCGTTTGGCCGGCCGTATATATCACAGCCGGCACGCATCCAATCCGTCTGGCCGAGCTGTTCAGCGCGGGTTTTCTGGTTGTGGTGGGACGCACATAGGCTGGCGAGCTGATCGAGGGGTAGAAATGCCTCCGAGGCCAGGCGCTCTTTGCGGCCGCGCTCCGAGATTGGGATGCGGTGATCGACCACCTCGGCCGGCGTGATCTCCCCGTCCTGAAGACATGCCTCGCAAAGCGGGTTCGTCTGCAGTTTAAGGCGCCGCAACCGCTCCCAACGCCGCGTCGTGTAGGGCCAACAGGACATCTTTGCACCTCACGCGATCAGAGCGGCCACATCGATCGTCGGCTGTGGTTGCTCGGCGATCGCGAACGCCATCAGCGCGGCCACCACGCCGTCGATATGGCCGATTGCGCGCTTCTTGCTCGGCTTGCGATTGGCGGATGAATCCATCTCGATCGCGACGTTCGACATTTGCCAACGCAGGATCGGGTGGCCACCGTGATGGATACGTTTGTCGAGAACCGCGGCCTCGAGCAGCTGCACGGCCGGGCTCATGGAGACGAATCCCTGGCCGTATTCCTTCAGTGGCAACCGCACGCCATCCTCTTCGCATCGAGCATTGAATGTTTTGATGAACGCGCGGTCATAGGCGACGCACACGAGATCGTATCTGGCGCTGATCTCGGCTAACCGGTGGATAATCGCCGCGAAATTGATCGCCTTGCCCGGCGTCGTCTCTAACAATCCGGCATCGCGCCACGCGCGATAATGCCCACCTTCCTTGCGGTCGCGATCAAGCAAGCCTTCTTCCGGCAACCAGAAATACGGAAGCACCGCGCCATCGTGCGGCCAGTAAAGAACGAGCGCGCACATGTCCGTCGTTTGCGATAGATCGAGCCCGGCGTAACAAGGCTTGCCGGCCAGCGACGGCATGTCGAGCGGCGCGGCGCAGGCCATCCAGTCGGCATCCGAGATGAACTGCACGCGCGCATCGATGCGCTGATTGAGCCGGAGATTCTGAAATTTCGCCCGTAGGCTCGGCAACCGTTTCGCCTGTTCCGCTTGTGCCCTGAACTCATTCAGATCGAGAAACTTTCCGAGCGCTTCATTGCAACCAAACCAAGTCTTCTCGTCGAAGATGTCCGCCTTGGGCGGCGCCGCGGCGAGCTGCAGATAGACCGACGGGTCTTCGCCGAGCGCTGCGTCATCGATCAACTGACTAAGCGGGTGCAGGTCATTGGCGGCCTGTGTCGAGATAACGATGCCCAAGCCCTCGCTGCGCTTGCCCATAGCGGTGCGCAGATTGTCAAGCAGGTCGGAATTCGGCGCCTGAGCGTATTCGTCAAAACACCAGAACGAAGGGCTCAAGCCGTGGGCGCGCTTGTCGTCGGCGGAAAGGCTCTCATAGATGCTGCCGGCGCCGTCGCCCTCCATTACCTCGATCACCTTGCCGTAGCGCTGGATATTGCAGCGGGCCTCGAATTCCGGGACCGCCTCGATGATCGCTTTCATCTCGGCGAAGATAAGCGCAGCCTGGAGCTTGTTGTAAGCCGCGCTGTAGCACTCGCCACGCGGCTCGCATTCGGGGCCGAGCAAATGACACAGCGCGAGACCGGCAATGAGGCCGGTCTTACCGTTGCCGCGCGGCTCGGACTTGATTGCGATGCGGACTTTGCGGCGGCCATCCGCTGAAACGCGGCCGTAGATTGCCTGCACGAATTCGCGCTGACCTGGCAGCAGCTTCATTTTCGTGCCGACGAGGATTCCTTTCGTCACCGGGGTGAATTCAAGAAACGCAACAACGCGCTCGACGCGCGTGAGCCCCTTCTTCTTCCATGGCAACGCACGAGGCCGCGGCTTCGAATTCTGCTTTTCGACCTTTCGTGATCGCGCACCGGCACCGCGCAGGCCCATTCGATCCGTCCTAATTCCATCGATTATAGTGCAAATTGCTTAGCAAGCTAACTAATTCAGGCTTGCTCGGCCACGGCGCGCCGCAAAGGTCGGGTCCTGGAATCGAAAATATCCCCCCTGGCCCCCAAAGCTTTCGGCCCAGCGACGCGCAGGTCACGCCGACGCCGATGTTGACCGGTATCTGACGGCGAAGCGGAAATCTGCGCATTTTGCGCAAAGGGCGCGCGTTTGGAAAAACCCTAAACGCGCGCCCAACGCGTTTAGGGTTTTTCCTTAGCGCCCGTTAATAAACGCGCGGACCGTTTTGCGCGTTTGGTGCGCGTTTGAAAATGACCTAAACGCGCAGGCTGATAACACGCCCTCTTGACCACAATTTTTCGCATAGCTGAGCTATCTCCGGCTCGTCGTCAAAATCGAAGATCAACCGCAGCTTGCATCCAACTCGGGCGTGTACTCATAAAAACGCTGCTGGCAATTTCCGCTTTTCGGGGTGAAGCGGACATCGAAATTTAAGAGCGTCATGTCTGCTTTTGACCCATCGCGTCGGTTTGCCACCGCCGGTTCAGAGTGAGCAATTTTGCTCAGTCACCGTTATCGAGGCGGCATATACATTAGATACATTAGACGGTTGGTAACCATCAGAGCTGCTAAAAAACGGCGACATACCGAGGTTTCCGCTTCCCACAATTAGCAGCCTGGTGCCGTCGGTAGGCACAAAATCGATCTCTAAGTCCGATTTTGGCTCGAATCGCGGAGGCCGATGGCGACCGCATTCGGCTGAGTCTTTCACGGAGCGATCTTCATGGAAGAGGCGCGCGTCGACCGACGGCTGGCCGCCATCCTCGCGGCCGATGTCGCCGCCTACAGCCGCTTGATGGGTGTTGACGAGGAAGGCACCCTCGCAGCTCTTAAACGCTACCGGCGTGAACTCGTCGATCCCAAAATCACCGAGCACCGGGGCCGGATCGT
>JBASAH010000147.1:0-2151 GCA_049650505.1 Xanthobacteraceae bacterium | reverse complement strand
CCCGTGCCGACCCGGCCGCCACAGCGCGCATCGCCGAGGGATTGTCCGACGTCAAAGACGATGAATTAAAGCAGGCGCTGGCGCGACTCGGAGCCGCCATCAAGCGCGGGTAAAGCTCCCCTTGGCGCGCTGGCGCGCTAATGCCACATTGCTCCTGCAAGACATCGAAATCGAAATTCGCTATTGCGGAGCTGACTTTGTCACTTACTCGCCGTCAATTCCTCGCCTCGAGCGCGCCGTTTGCGCTCGCCTTTGCCGGGTTTGCCGGCGCCATTCTGCCCCCGCTCGTGCCCCCGGCCTGGGCCGATGACACCCCCTCACCCGCCGATCTGGCGAACGCCGGCCCGGACGGTGACATTACGGTTGGCTCGGATAAGGCGCCGGTGACCGTCATCGAATATGCTTCGATGACTTGCCCGCATTGCGCGCATTTCGCCGAGACTACGTTCCCCGAGCTACAAAAGCGCTACATCGATACCGGCAAGGTGCGGTACACGCTGCGCCCATTCCCACTCGATGCGCTGTCGGCCGCCGGATTCATGCTGGCGCGGTGCGGGGGTAAGGACAAATATATGCCGATCGTCGAAACCCTGTTCGCCAAGCAGGCCGACTGGATCGTCAAGGAGCCTTTGCCGCCGCTAAAAGACATCGCTAAGCAATTCGGCATTACCGAGAGTGAGTTCAACGATTGCCTGGCGAATCAGAAGCTGCTCGACAGCATCCAAGCGGTGCGTGATCATGCTGCGCAGAAGCTCGGGGTCAGTTCGACGCCGACTTTTTTTGTCAACAGCAAGAAGCTCGTCGGCGACGTGTCGATCGACCAGATGGCCAAAGAAATCGACACCTATCTCTAGGCAGGATAAGGGTTTTTTGCCCTGGCCCGAATCGCTGGACCGCGCACATTTGGCTGGCCATAGACGCTCCCCGACGCGAAAGTCTGGATAAAGTGGCCCGCCCTGGTTGCGCTGCGATTGACGAAGATTCATTCTCCGCGCCGATGCGGCACCCTCCCGCGCCCGGCATGCGCTCGTGGCGTGAACCTGTGGGGATTCGCTTCGCCGCCTAGGGGGGCCTAGGGAGAGGGACATAAAAAGAAAATGAAGCTCACGCGGCTGCGCCTGATCGGCTTCAAATCCTTTGTTGAACCGACCGACTTTGTGATCGAGCCCGGCCTCACCGGGGTCGTCGGCCCGAACGGCTGCGGCAAGTCGAACCTGGTCGAGGCCGTGCGCTGGGTCATGGGCGAGGCCTCCTACAAGGCGATGCGTGCGGCAGAGATGGATGACGTCATCTTCTCCGGCAATTCCGACCGGCCGTCGCGCAACCATGCCGAGGTCTCGGTCCTGGTCGACAACAACGACCGCAAGGCGCCCGCCTCATTCAACGAATTCGATTCGCTGGAAGTCTCCCGCCGCATCGCGCGCGAGCACGGCTCGACGTTTCGCGTCAACGGCCGCGAAGTGCGCGCCCGCGACGTCGCCATGTTGTTCGCGGATGCTTCAACCGGCTCGCGTT
This sequence comes from Xanthobacteraceae bacterium, assembly GCA_049650505.1. GTDB lineage: Bacteria > Pseudomonadota > Alphaproteobacteria > Rhizobiales > Xanthobacteraceae > BOG-931. The sequence goes on along the minus strand of JBASAH010000147.1, from coordinate 636 downwards.
CACCGGCGCTCGTTCATCAAGGCCGCATCGGCGAGATCATTCAGGCACGGCCGGATCAGCGCCGGCGCGTTCTCGAAGAGGCCGCCGGAATTTCGGGCCTGCATGCGCGTCGTCATGAAGCGGAATTGCGGCTCAAGGCCGCCGAGCAAAATCTCGCCAGGGTCGACGACGTCATTGGCCAGCTCGCGGGGCAGATCGCCGCGCTAAAGACCCAAGCTCGCCAAGCTGTGCGCTATCGCAATATCTCGTCGCAAGTGCGCCGGACCGAAGCGCTGCTGTTCCATTTGCGCTGGACTGCCGCGGGAAGCGAAGTCGAGGAAACCAGGCGCGGCAAGGACGAAGCGATCCGCGTCGTAGCGGCGCAAATGAGCGAGCAGACCCAGGCTTCGACGCGGCAGGCCCAAGCTGCCGCCACATTGCCGGCTTTGCGCGAGACCGAAGCGAAGGCCGCCGCAGCCCTGCAGCGCCTCCTGATCGCGCGCGAAACGCTCGATCGCGAAGAGGCGCGAGCAAAGGAGCGGATCGCCGAACTTGAACGTCGCATCGAGCAGTTCGCCGCCGATCTGGCGCGGGAAAGCGCACTCGCCGCCGACGCCGAAGCGGCTCTCGGCCGACTCGACGCCGAAGAAGCAAAGC
>JBASAH010000146.1:0-3258 GCA_049650505.1 Xanthobacteraceae bacterium | reverse complement strand
GCGCAACACCTCGCGCGCCGCGAGTTTTACTTCGCGGCCGGCGACTGCAAACTTGTTCCATGGACAGACCGCCAGGCAATCGTCGCAGCCATAGATCCGATTGCCCATCAGCGGACGCAGTTCGCGTGGGATTTGCCCTTTGTGCTCGATGGTGAGGTAGGAGATGCAGCGCCGTGCATCGAGACGATACGGCGCGGGAAACGCTGCCGTCGGGCAGATGTCCAGGCAAGCGCGACACTGGCCGCAGTGATCGCGTTCGGGCTCGTCCGGCGGCAGTTCAAGCGTGGTAAAGATTGCGCCGAGAAACAGCCAGGAGCCGAATTGCCGTGATACCAGATTGGTATGCTTGCCTTGCCAGCCGATACCGGCCGCCGCGGCCAGCGGCTTCTCCATCACCGGCGCAGTATCGACGAAAACCTTCACATCGCCGCCGGCGCGATCAATGAGCCAGCGTCCGATCTGCTTTAGTCGCGATTTGATTAGGTCGTGATAATCGTCGCCGCGCGCATAGACCGAAATGGCGCCGCGTGTTCGTTCCGTGAGGATCGCCAGCGGATCGGCATCGGGCCCGTAATTTATTCCGAGCATGACGATCGAGCGCACATCGGGCCACAGCACGCGCGGCTCGCCGCGCCGTTCGGCATTGGCCATCCATCCCATATCGCCATGGGCGCCAGCGGCGAGAAATTCCCGCAAGCGCGGCGCCGCCAGCGGGATGGCGTCGGGCTTGACCACGCCGGCTGCATCGAAGCCGTGCGCGCGTGCGGCCGCGATCAGCTCCGCCTTAAGCGCGGCGTCATCTAGAAGTCGAGGTCGGCGTAAGTCTGCGAGGGTGGCAGGCCGGGAAGCGCCTCGGCCAGGAGCGCGCGGAACGACGGCCGCGATTTGATCCTCGCGTACCAGTTTTTGGCGGTCTCGTCCTCGTCCCACGGCACATCGCCCAGATAATCGGCGACGGACAGGTGCGCCGCCGCGCTCAAATCGGCATAGGTCAGGCTGTCGCCGGCGAGCCAATCACGCGTGCGAACCAACCAGCCGATATAGGCTAGATGGTACTTGATGTTGCTTTTTGCAGCACGCAGCGTTTCGGTATCCGGCGGGCCGCCGCCGCTGCCAGCCGGTATGTAGCGCTTGTAGACCCGCTCCATAACCAAAGGGCCGCTCGCCTCCTCGAAAAACTTATCGTTGAACCAGCTCATCAGGCGCCGCACCTCAATGCGCGCGCCGCGCTCGGTCGACATCAGGCGGCGCTCCGCCGCGTCGGCGCCCCGCGTCTCATCGATGTATTCGGCGATCACGCCCGCTCCGGGCATTGCCGGCACGCCTTCCTCGACCATGACGGGGGTTGTTCCCGCCGGGTTGAGCATCAAGAAGTCCGGACGGCGCTCCCAGACCCGTTCTTCGATCAGGCGCACGGGTAAGCCATATTCCTCGAGCACGAGGCGCACGAAACGGGAGTGCGGACAAATCGCATGATGAAATAGCGTCAGCATTGCACAATGAGCCTTGATTTTGCCGCGAGCCCTTTAAGAAAAACCTAGCGGCCGGTTCTAATTTGGTCAAAATCGGCGCGCCAATCATGCCCCCACGGAGCTTGCATGACATTGGACGTAATCAAGGCGGTCTTCCTCGGCATCGTCGAGGGCCTGACCGAATTCATTCCGGTATCGTCGACCGGCCATCTTCTGCTGGTCGGCCATTTCTTCGGTTTCGACGACGAATCTTTCGGCAAGAGCTTTGACGTGCTGATCCAGCTCGGCGCGATTTTAGCGCTGTTATCGATCTACTTCACCCGATTGTGGCGATTGTTTCTCGGCATGTTCAACAACCGCGAAGATCAGCGCTTCGTCATCGGGGTATTGGTCGCATTTTTGCCGGCGATGGTGATCGGGGCTCTGGCCTACAGTACGATCAAAGGCGTGCTGTTCAATGTCTGGATCGTTTGCAGCATGTTCATTCTCGGCGGCTTGGTGCTGTTGTGGATCGATCGGCTCAACCTCAAGCCGCGTTATCACGACGCCACGAAATTTACCCTGCCCATGTGTTTGGGCATTGGCGCGATGCAGTGTCTCTCCATGGTGCCAGGTGTCTCTCGCTCGGGCGCCACGATCGTCGGCGCGATGTTGCTTGGCGCCGACCGGCGGGCCGCCACCGAATTCTCGTTTTGGCTCGCGATGCCGACCATGGTCGGTGCATTTGCCTTCGAAGCGTATAAAAGCCGCGCCGAATTCGCCGCCGGCAACACGCTGCTCATCGCGGTCGGCTTCGCGGTGTCGTTCGTGTGCGGCTGGTTTGTGGTCAAGACGCTGCTCGGTTATGTCGCCCGCCACGGCTTTGCACTATTCGCCTGGTGGCGCATCGCGATCGGCGCCTTGGGGCTCGTGGCACTGTTCGCGGGGCTGTAACGCCGGTCCCTGCGCGGCTAGAGCGGGATGAGATTTCGTCGAATCGTCATCCCGCTCTAGCTTTTTGTTTGAGCATGATCTTCCCGAAAACCGGTTACCACTTTTCGGGATCATGCTTTAACATGTCCTGTCTAGCGGGGCGGGGATTGAACGGCCGCGAAAGGATCAATCCATGGCCAAGAAGCAATCGGAAAGCGTCTACCGCATTGTCGACGTGGTCGGCGTCAGCGAAAAATCCTGGGAAGATGCCGGTCGACGCGCGGTTGAGACGGCCGCGGGTTCGCTGCGCGATCTCCGCGTGGCCGAAGTCATGCAGATGGATATGAAAGTCGAAGACGGCAAAGTTACCGCCTTTCGCACGCGGGTCGCGCTCTCGTTCAAATATGAGCCTTGAGGCCAGCGCGGACGTGCCGCAGGTCTGAACGTACACTCGGCTGTCGCGCCGGACGCGCTACACCGTATGCGGATTAAATTGGCCGGTCTTGCGGAACCGCCAGAGATATGTCGGCACGATTGCCTCGATTGATTCCGGCGTGATGCCGCAGCCTTCGAGCGAGCGGCCGTCGCGCTTGGCGTGTTCGGAGACGATATTGTCGCGTTTTAACAGCTCGACCTGATCGGGAGTGATCGGCGGCCCAGGCAAAAATTGCAGAACCAGCGCCTGTAGCTTCATCAGGGCGAACGGCACTGGTATCAATGCGCGGCGACGCTGCGTGGTGGCGAGAACGAATTGCATCAACTCCTTAAAGGTGCGGACATCCGGACCGCCCAGCTCGTAAGTCGCGCCGGGCCGCAAATCGCCGTCGACCGCTTTGGCGATCGCCTGGGCAACATCGCCGGCAAAGACAGGCTG
>JBASAH010000145.1:0-3322 GCA_049650505.1 Xanthobacteraceae bacterium | reverse complement strand
GCCGTGACGCGCTTTCTCGCCTGGTTCGATCGCGAAGCGCCCGCCGGCAAGCTCACCGAGATCGAGGCTGTGGAAGCGCTGGAGAGCTTTCGCCGCGATAGCGGACTGCTCAAGGACATTTCCTTTTCCACCATTGCCGGCGCCGGGCCGGACGGTGCGATCGTGCATTACCGGGTTACGCGCAAGACCAACCGGCGGATCGCGGCCGGCGAACTGTTCCTGATCGATTCCGGCGGCCAATACGAAGATGGCACGACCGATATTACGCGTACGCTTGCGGTCGGCGCGCCGAGCGCCGAAATGCGCAAGAATTTCACGCTCGTGCTTAAGGGTCATATCGCGATCGCGCGCGCCGTCTTTCCCGACGGCACCACCGGCGCGCAGCTCGACAGCCTGGCGCGGCAATTCCTCTGGCGTGACGGGCTCGATTTCGATCATGGCACCGGCCACGGCGTCGGCAGCTATCTATCCGTGCACGAAGGCCCAGCCCGCATTGCCAAGCTCGGCACCGCACCGCTCAAGCGCGGCATGATCTTGTCGAACGAGCCGGGCTACTATCGCGCCGGCGCCTACGGCATCCGCATCGAAAATTTGATCCTCGTCGCCGAAGCTGCGGTCACCGGCGCGGAGAAGCCGCTCAACGCTTTCGCGACGCTGACATTGGCGCCAATCGATAGCCGCCTGGTCGATCCGGCTTTGCTGACCGGCGAAGAGACCGCCTGGCTCGATGCTTATCATGCGCGTGTGCGTGACACACTGGCGGCGCTTGTCGATGTGCAAACGCGCGCGTGGTTGAGCGGCGCCTGTGCGCCGCTAAAAAGTTAACGTCGCCGCGAAGCGGTTTGCGCACCAATGTCGGAAGCGGAACTTTTGCGCCGAGCCAGCGTTTGTTTGCGTACGCTTTCCGCATGGAAAACGCGAGGCAACGTCATGTTATCGACTATTCTGATTATCGTTCTGATCCTGTTGTTGATCGGCGCATTACCGACCTGGCCGTATAGCTCCGGCTGGGGCTATTATCCGGGCGGCGGCGTCGGTCTTCTACTGATCATCGTTCTTATATTGGCGCTAATGGGACGGTTGTGAACCGACAGCGCCTTGTGAAAGGGCGGCTCAGCGAATGAGCTTCGCCCACTCGTGCTCGGTCAGAATCCTGACGCCGTGCTTCTTGGCGTCGGCAAGTTTTGAGCCGGCGCCCGGCCCGGCGACTACATAGTCGGTTTTTTTCGACACCGACCCGGATACTTTCGCGCCGAGCCGTTCCGCCGAGGCTTTGGCCTCGTCGCGCGTCATTGTTTCCAGCGTACCGGTGAACACCACCGTCTTGCCCGCCACCGCAGAATCGCTGCGCGGCTTGGCCGCCTCGCGAATCTGCACCTGCGCGGCTAGCCGCTCGATACGCCGGCGATTATGCGCTTCGGCGAAATAATCGCGCAGGCTGTCGATCACGGTGTCGCCGATCTGATCGAGCGCATCCATATCTTGCCTGGTGTCTTCGTCGCCCTTGGCAAGCTTAAGGCAGGCGTCATGAAAAGCGTCCCAGTTACCGTAGCCGCGCGCCAGCGCCACGGCCGTGGTCTCCCCGACATGGCGGATGCCGAGCGCGTAGATGAAACGCTCGAGCGCGATCTGCCGACGCACCGCGATCGCGGCAAGTAAATTGCGTACCGAGGTTTCGCCGAAGCCTTCCACCTCTTCGAGATGGATTTTGGAATTGCGTTCCTCAAGCGTGAAAATGTCGGCGGGCTCTTTAACCCACCCGCGTTCGTAGAACAGCTCGATCTGCTTGTCGCCGAGCCCGTCAATATCGAAGGCGCGGCGCGACACGAAATGTTTCAGATGCTCGACCGCCTGGTAGGGACAGGCAAGTCCCCCCTGGCAGCGAAAGATCGCTCCTTCCTCGCCTATGGCAGTCACATCGCGCTTTAAATCGGTCTGGAGAGGACAAGGACATTTGGTCGGAAACTTGTAGGGTTTTGATCCCGGTGGATGCTCACCTTGCACTTTCAAAATTTGGGGAATCACATCGCCGGCTCGCTGGACGACCACTGTGTCGCCCCTTCTTATGCCAAGGCGTTCAATTTCGTCGGCATTGTGTAGCGTCGCATTCTGCACGACGACACCGCCAACCGTCACGGGCTCTAAGTTGGCAATTGGTGTGTTTGCGCCAGTTCGACCAACCTGAATCACGATATCTTTTACTTTCGTGATCGCCTTCTCGGCGGGAAACTTGTGCGCGACCGCCCAGCGCGGTGAGCGCGACACGAAGCCAAGCCGCTCCTGCCAATCGAGCCGGTCGACTTTATAGACGACGCCGTCGATGTCGTAGTCCAGCGTTCCGCGTTGCGCTTCGATTTGGTGGTGAAAATTCAGCAGCGCGTCGAGCCCGCGGCATAACTTGGTCAGCGGATTGGTCTTAAAACCGCAGCGCTCGAACCATTTGATCATGCCGGATTGCGTCTCGGCCGGCATTTCACTCATTTCGCCCCAGGCATAGGCGAAAAACCCAAGCGGCCGCGCTGCGGTGATCGATGCATCTTTCTGGCGTAGCGAGCCGGCCGCGGAATTGCGCGGATTGGCAAAAATCTGGCCGCCGGTTTCGGCTTGGCGCTTGTTGAGCGCCAGAAACGCGTGCTTGGTCATATAGACTTCGCCGCGCACCTCGCAGATGGCGGGAATGCTCGTTGCTTTCAGCCGCTGTGGAATATCCGCCAGCGTCTTGACGTTCGCGGTGACGTCTTCGCCCTCGTAACCGTCGCCGCGCGTTGCCCCGGTGACGAGTACGCCCTTCTCGTAACGCAGTGACATCGACAGCCCGTCGATCTTCGGTTCGGCGGAGAACGCGATCTCGTCGTCGTCGGACAGCCGCAGAAAACGGCGGATGCGGCCGACGAAGTCGCGCACATCGTCCTCGCCGAAGGCGTTGTCGAGCGAGAGCATCGGCACGGCATGGCGCACTTTGGCAAAGCGCGCCGACGGCGCGGCGCCGACGCGTTGCGTCAAGCTTGCCCGCGTGCGCAGTTGCGGAAAGCGCGCTTCGATCGCGCCGTAGCGCTGCCGCAACTTGTCATAATCAGCGTCGCTGACGGTCGGCGCGTCTTCCTCGTAATAGCGCCGATCATGTGCGGCGATGTCGGCCTCAAGCCGCGCGCGCTCGGCTTTGCCTTGCGCTTCGGTAAGGTCAGTCACCGAAACTTTGGAAGTATCTTTAACTGCCATCCTGCCGACAATCCGTCATTCCGGGTCCGGCCGCAGCCCGAAACCCAAACTTCATAACCAGGTGTGCCGGTATTGTGTACTACCCCGCCGCGCGGATCAGGCG
>JBASAH010000144.1:0-16730 GCA_049650505.1 Xanthobacteraceae bacterium | reverse complement strand
GCTTGCGCCCTGGCGTCGCAGACTTCCCTTGGATCGTTACTATTTCGTCCGGATGCAAAGCAGGAGTGTTGTCATGGCTCGCAGGTCGGCTCGCAGGTCCGCTCGCAAAAGCTCGGCTCGATCCGCTCACCGCTCCGCTGCCGCCGCCCCAAAGAGCGATCGCGACAAGATCATTGCAGCGTTTCTGGACCTGCTCGCCGCCAAGCCCATCGAGCAGATTGGTTTTGCCGAACTCGCCGAAGCCGCCGGCGTGCCGCTGGCACAGCTTCGCAACGAATTTCCTTCCACTTTGGCAATTCTCGCGGCTCACATTAAATCGCTCGACCGCGCGGTGTTGAGCGAGGATTTCGGCGACGTCGAGGACGAGCCGCCGCGTGAGCGCCTGTTCGATGTGTTAATGCGAAGGCTTGAAATCCTCAGCCCCCACCGTGAAGCGGTGCGGTCGCTCATACGCTCGGCCAGGCGCAATCCGCCCCTTGCACTGGCGCTCAACGGGCTTGCGGTACGCTCGCAGCAATGGATGCTGACAGCCGCCGGGATTAGCGCTTCGGGCCCACGTGGCATGATACGCGCCCAAGGTCTAGCCGCGCTGTTCGGCCGCGTGCTGCGAACCTGGATTCATGATGAAGATCCCGGCCTCGCCCGCACGATGGCGGCGCTCGACCGGGCGCTCGCGCGAGGTCAGCGGTTTGCCGGGCTACTCGACGATTTGTGTCGCTTACCGGCGCGACTTTGCCGATTGCGGCCGCGCCGGCGGCGTGACGAGCATTCTGAAGATTCTGCCACGGCCTAACCGTCGCAGCGGCATGAACCGGTCAGGAAAACGCCGCACACACACACACGCACTGCAAATTAGAATGCCTATAAAAAATGATTTTTTCTTTGCAAGTGCCGGAAGCCTGGACTATTGAAAGTTTCATATCGAACCAATTTTTCGCGGATTCCTCGCGACCATGATTGTGTGTTCCTGCAACGTGTTCACGGACCACGATGTGCGTGCGACGCTGTCGACGGGCCAAGACATTCCGCGAACGACGGGGCAGGTCTACCATTGCCTTGGCTGTAGCGCCCAATGCGGGCGTTGCGCGCGCACCATTCGCCGCATCATGGACGAGGCGCTCATGACCACTGAGCCCGAATGTTGCAGGACATCTCGTCCAGGTTCGTGACTGATTCCACAATCGTCATCTGATAAGCGCCGCACCCGCTTTCGGCGCGCGGGACACCGGCTATAATCGAAAAGTTTCAAACGCCGAACGTGCAATAACGGCTAAATGCCAGGAGCTAATTATGCGAGGGGAGCCGGGTGTCGTCGATTTTCTCAACAAGGCGCTGCGGCACGAATTGACTGCGGTCAATCAATATTGGCTGCATTATCGCCTGCTCGACAATTGGGGCTACAAATCGCTCGCCAAACAATGGCGCAAGGAATCCATCGAGGAGATGGAGCACGCCGATAAGCTCGTCGAACGCATCATCTTTCTTGACGGTTTTCCTAACATGCAGGTGCTCGATCCGCTGCATATCGGACAAAACGTGAAGGAAGTGCTCGACTGCGATCTCGCCGCGGAGATTTCAGCACGCACGCTCTATGAGGAAGCCGCCACACATTGTCATTCGGTTCGCGATTATGTGTCGCGCGATCTGTTCGAAAAGCTCATGCACGACGAGGAGGAACACATCGATTTCCTCGAAACGCAGCTTGATCTCGTCGCCAAGCTTGGGCTTGAACTCTACGCGCAGCACCACATCGGCGAGCTAGAGGACGACAAAGACTGAGCCGCCGCGGCCCCCGGCCCGTTGAATAATCAGAAAGCCGGTCGGCCGCTTTGCCAGCCTTGTAGAGCGGTGCAGTCACGGGCCGTCTGGCCTGATGGTGCGCAATATCAGCCCAAACGATCCGTTTAATCTCTCGACTTTTATCGCCCGGCTTGACGTCGGTCACCCGCTTCCTTATTTCCGGCGGCGGGACACCCCTCCCCACCGAGGGGCGACTATCTGGAAGGATAGGCCATGACGTCAGCGACCCCCTCCGTGCGGCCGGTAGTGCCGCATTTTTCGTCCGGCCCCTGCGCCAAACGCCCCGGCTGGGGCCTGCAAAACCTCGCCGGCGCACTGCTCGGCCGCTCGCATCGCTCGAAGCCCGGCAAAGTGAAGCTCAAACGCGCTATCGACCTGACGCGCGAGGTGCTGCAAGTTCCGGCCGATTACCGGATCGGCATCGTGCCAGCTTCCGATACCGGCGCCATCGAAATGGCCCTGTGGTCGCTTCTTGGGCCGCAGCCGGTGACCATGCTTGCGTGGGAATCTTTCGGCGAGGGTTGGATCAACGACGTCGTCAAGGAGCTCAAGCTCAAAAATGTAACCGTGTTGCGCGCGCCCTATGGCGAATTACCCGATCTCGGCTCTATCGATCCGGCGAGCGACATCGTGTTCACCTGGAACGGCACGACCTCCGGCACGCGAGTGCCGAATGCCGATTGGATCGCTGTCGCCCGCACCGGGCTGTCGATTTGCGACGCAACCTCTGCCGCGTTCGCGCAAGCCTTGGACTGGCCGAAGCTCGATGTCACCACGTTTTCCTGGCAGAAGGTGCTCGGCGGCGAGGCGGCGCATGGCATGCTGATTTTGTCGCCGCGCGCGGTGGCGAGGCTTGAAACGTATAAGCCGCCCTGGCCGATGCCAAAAATCTTCCGCACGACCAAAGGCGGCAAGCTCAACGAAGCCATCTTTCAGGGCGAGACCATTAACACGCCGTCGATGCTGTGCGTCGAAGACTATCTCGATGCGCTGGAATGGGCGCAGTCGATCGGCGGACTGAAAGCGTTGCACGCGCGTGCCGACGCCAACGCCAAAGTCATCGCCGATTGGGTGGCACGTAAATCGTGGATTGATTTTTTGACCCGCGATCCGGCGCTGCGTTCCAATACGTCGGTGTGCCTGAAAGTCATCGATCCGGCCGTTACCCGCCTGCCGGGCGAGGCACAAGCTATTTTCGTAAAGGGCATCGCGGCGGCGCTCGAGAAAGAAGGCGTCGCCTACGACATCGCCGCCTATCGCGACGCTCCCTCCGGTTTGCGCATATGGTGCGGTTCGACTGTCGAACGCACCGACGTCGAAGCGCTCACGCTGTGGCTGGATTGGGCCTATGCCACCGCCAAAGCCGCGCTTGCCACCGCGGCGTGACGACGATTTCCGGCAGCGCTTGAGAGGACCAACAAATGGCGCCGCGAGTGCTTATTTCGGATGCGCTTTCCCCGGCGGCGGTGGCGATTTTCAAGAATCGCGGCCTCGACGTGGAATTTCAACCCAATCTAGGCAAAGACAAGGACAAGCTTGCCGCCGCAATTGACGGTTTCGATGGGCTGGCGATCCGATCTGCGACCAAGGTCACGGCCAAGCTACTCGAGCATGCCAAAAGCTTAAAGGTGATCGGCCGCGCCGGGATTGGCGTGGACAATGTCGACATCGCAGCGGCGACCGCGCGCGGCGTCATTGTGATGAACACGCCATTTGGCAATTCGATAACGACAGCGGAACATGCGATTACGCTGATGCTGGCGCTCGCGCGGCAAATTCCGGAAGCCGACAGTTCGACCCGCGCCGGCAAATGGGAGAAAAATAAATTTCTCGGCGTCGAGATCTTCGGCAAGACGCTGGGCATCATCGGCTGCGGCAATGTCGGCTCGATCGTCGCCGACCGTGCGATCGGCTTGAAGATGAAGGTTATCGCTTACGATCCTTTCCTGTCGGTCGAACGCGCACTCAAGCTTGGCGTCGAGAAGGTCGAACTGGACGAGCTGTGGCGTCGTGCGGATTTCATCACACTGCATACGCCGCTAACCGAAAAGACGCGCAATATCATCAGCGCCGAAACTCTGGCGCAGATGAAGGGCAGCGTGCGGCTAGTCAATTGCGCGCGCGGCGAACTGATCGACGAGACCGCGCTCGCTACGGCGTTGAAATCGGGTCGGGTCGCCGGCGCGGCGCTTGATGTGTTCCGGGAGGAGCCGGCCACCCAAAGCGTGCTGTTCGGGTTACCCAACGTCGTGTGCACGCCGCATCTCGGCGCCTCGACCATGGAGGCGCAGGAAAATGTCGCGCTGCAGGTCGCCGAGCAAATGTCGGACTATCTTCTGCGCGGCGCGATTTCCAATGCCGTCAATTTTCCGTCCATCAGTGCCGAGGAAGCGCCCAAGCTCAAACCGTTCATCGCGCTTGCGGAAAAGCTCGGTTCGTTCGCCGGCCAGCTCACCGAAAGCGGCGTCAAGCAGATGCGGATTACCTACGAAGGCGGGGTCGCCGATATGAACACCAAGGCGCTGACCTCCGCTGCGGTGGCGGGCCTGCTCCGGCCGATGCTGCAGGAGGTCAATGTCGTCTCGGCGCCGATTGTCGCCAGAGATCGCGGCATTATCGTTGAGGAAACCCGCCGCGACGCCGAAGGCGATTACGACAGCTTAATCACGCTTGCCGTTGTCACTGACCGGCAGACCCGCGCCGTTTCAGGCACCGTGTTTGCCGACGGGCGGCCGCGCATCATTGCGATCAAAGGCATCCGCATGGATGCCGAGTTCGCGCCGTCGATGCTTTACGTGACCAATCAAGACAAACCGGGCTTCGTCGGGCGCTTCGCAACGCTCCTAGCCGAGGCCGGTATCAATATTGCGACCTTCCATCTGGGGCGCGAATCGCTCGGTGGCAACGCCATCGCGCTGGTTGAGATCGATGGCACGGTTCCGGCCGAGGTGCTCACCAAGGTCCGCCAGATTCCGAACGTCCAACAGGTCAAGCCGCTGCAGTTCTGACGGGCTAAGGCATGATCCCGAAAAGTGGCAACCGGTTTCCCGCCTGCGCGAAGCCCAGGCACCGGTTTATCGTTTCGTTCGATGCTTCGGCGGCCGAAGGCAGGTCGGAAAAGATCACGCCCAAATAAAAGCCAGAGTGGGATGATGATTCGACGAATCTCATCCCCCTCTAGCGCCTCGTCGCGAGCGTGATGCCGGCTAAGACAAGCGCATAGCCGATAGCATGAAAGAATTGCAGACGCTCGCCCAAAAGCGTGATCGCTAGTACGGATCCAAATACCGGAACGAGATGGATAAACGGCGCAGCGCGGTTGGCGCCAATAAGTTCAATGCCACGGTTGAGGAACAGATAGCCGAGGAGCGAAGGAAAGACGCAAAGGTAGACCAAGCTGAACGCGCTGACATAATCGAACACGATCGCTTGCCCATACGCGATCTCCAGCGCCATCCCTGGCAACAGCAATACCGCGCCGCCACCCGCTCCGACGGCGAGAAAGGACAGGGGATGGATTGCCGGCCGCAATCGCAGAATCGCGACATAAAGGGCGTAAATCAGAAGCGCAACGACAAACCATAGGTCACCCTGGTTGAACGCTATAGCGCGCAAAATTCGCAGGCTGCCTTGGCAGACGATCACGACCACGCCGGCGAGCGAGACGCCAATACCGGCGGCCTGGCGCAGCGACAGACGATCGCGAAATAAAATGAACGACCACAAGGCGACAAACAACGGTGAGACCGACTGCAACAAGAGCCCGTTGATCGCCGTGGTGAAATGCAGGCCGTAATAGGCCATGGTGTTGTAGGCCGAGAAACCGATCAGCGCGAGCAGTGTCAGCAACGCGGCATGCTTGCGGATGGCCGGCCAATCGCGGATGAGGTGCGGCGCGGCAAATGGCAACAGAATGAGGAACGCGCCGCCCCACCGGATTACCGAAACCGTGATCGGCGGAATGTATCCGGCGATATACCGCCCGATCACAACATTTCCGGACCAAAACAGCGAGGTAAGCGACAGCAGCAGATAAGCGCGCTGGAACAGCCAGCCCCTGGCGCGATCGTGACCTGAATCCCGGCTTGAATTGGCAATTGGATTGCGAGCTTGATCTCGGCTGGCATGAAGCGCGTCTTGAAGCGCGTCTTGAAGCGCGTCTTGGAGCGCGTCTTGGAGCCCGTCATGGCGATCCGGATCTTCAAACTGGCTTCGCGGCATCATTTTTTGTGCGGTTCGCTCACCACCAAATGCGGTGAGTTACCTTACCGCGTGCTGACCGGGTAGGCGGCAAGCCGCATGACTGACAGCGCCTGAGTTGGACGCCGCGTGGCCCGGTATGCGGGGGGGCCGCGGCGGTGTCCGCCATGAATGGATGGACCAGGGGAGGAACTCCCGGCGCGGCTACATCGTATTGTTAACGGTGGGCGGCGAGCCAGATTCACAGCCAAAAACAACGAATTGGGCCGATTTGCCGCCATACTTGGCAGGCGGTTTTCCTTGCTTCGCCGCGCATCATCCATTATCGGAACGGGCGGCGGCATCCGGTGTCCGAACCATCTCAGTCATCATCGGCCTTTTGAGGACCCTTCCCTCATGGCAAATGTCGTCGTGGTCGGCTCCCAATGGGGCGACGAGGGCAAAGGCAAGATCGTCGATTGGCTCTCGGAGCAGGCCGACATCGTCGTCCGCTTCCAGGGCGGACACAATGCCGGCCATACGCTGGTGATCGACGGCACCACCTACAAGTTGTCGCTATTGCCCTCGGGCGTCGTGCGGCCGGGCAAGCTATCCGTCATCGGCAATGGCGTCGTGCTCGACCCGCACGCGCTATTGGGCGAGATCGCGCAACTGAAAAAACAAGGGATCATCGTCACGCCGGACAACCTGCGGATCGCGGAGAACACGCCGCTGATTCTACCTTTGCATCAGGAGCTCGATGTCGCGCGCGAGCGGGCATCGGGCAAGGGCGCGATCGGCACTACCGGTCGCGGCATCGGCCCGGCCTATGAGGACAAAGTGGGCCGCCGTGCCATTCGGCTGATGGACCTGGCCGACCTGCAGATGCTCAACGGCAAGATCGAGCGCCTGTTGGCGCATCATAATGCGCTACGCCGCGGTCTTGGCATGAGCGAGATCGCCCCGCGCAACTTGTACGACGAACTCGCTGCAGTAAGCCCGAATGTGCTGCCCTACATGGATTCGGTGTGGGCATTGCTTGATGAACGGCGGCGTGAGGGCAAACGCATTTTGTTCGAAGGCGCCCAAGGCGCGCTGCTCGATATCGATCATGGCACTTATCCGTTCGTCACGTCGTCGAACACCGTGGCAGCACAAGCCGCCACCGGATCGGGAATGGGACCCGGCGCCATCGATTACGTGCTTGGCATTTGCAAGGCCTATACCACGCGCGTCGGGGCCGGGCCGTTTCCGACCGAGCAGATCAATGCGATTGGCAAGACGCTCGGCGAACGCGGCAAGGAATTCGGCGTCGTCACCGGCCGGCCGCGGCGCTGCGGCTGGTTCGACGCGGTGCTGGTGCGGCAGACGGTGCGAACCAGCGGCATCCACGGTCTCGCGCTTACCAAACTCGACATCCTGGACGGGTTCGACGAGATAAAGGTCTGCGTCGCTTATCGGTTGGATGGACGCGAGATCGATTATCTGCCGGCCAGCGAGCACGCCCAGGCGCGCGTTGAGCCGATTTACGAAACCATCGCGGGCTGGCGGGAAAAAACAGCTCATGCCCGCTCGTGGGCCGATCTGCCCGCTCAAGCGATCAAATATGTTCGCCGCCTGGAAGAGCTAATCGGCTGTTCTGCCGCTATTTTGTCCACGAGTCCGGAACGCGAGGATACGATCCTCATGCACAATCCGTTCGAAGCATAAGATGCAAGTTTAGCGAGCGCAGCGTAAACTCCGCCGATGGCAGATTATCATCCACTCATCACCCGCGCCGTAGAGGGGCTTGCCAACAATACCGCCGAAGCGCGGCGCACGCTTTATGAGCGCGCCCGCGCCGCCTTGGTGGCGCAGCTGCGCGGCATCGACCCGCCGCTCTCCGAAGCCGAAATCACCCGTGAGCGCCTGGCGCTGGAGGACTCGATTCGCAAGGTTGAGGCCGAGGCGGTACGCAAAGCGCGTAGTGAACCGCGCCCGGCAGCGACGCAGTCGATTCACACGACGAGCCGCCCCTATGGCGGAGCCGCTTCGTCCGCCAGCTCAGGAGCGGCGGGACCAGGAGCGGCGGGATGGCGCGCGCGGTCGAGCGCACCGTCCAACACTATTCCGCCTTCGGGTGCGGAGACGAGATTCGCAGAAACGGCGCAAAATGAAGCGCCGTCCACCGTCCGCGTGAATGAATCGGTTTCGGGCGAATCGCCGTTGGCTGAATCAAGGGCAAGCGCGCGCAGTCGGCTGCTTAACGCGCGAACGACGCAAAGACCGCGCGAGGAATTTAAAGGTTTTCGCAATGCCGGAAGCGCCACCGATGATCTCGATGCCGCCGCTAACAGGGGAAAGACGCCATTTCGCAATACGCAAAACGCCTATGAGGCCGGCTCGACGCACGAATTTTCCGACGCAGAGGCGGTGGCGCCGGATGGCACCGAGCGTTTTGACAATGAACAGTCTTCCGATCTGGTCGAGGACGTTGTGCCGTCGTTGCATGGACTCGAACAGGGATACGATCTCGATGACCAGGAACAGCTTGAGTTAAATCGGCACCAGCCGCAGCGTTCAATCGAACCGGCAGAGCATTATCGAAAGCCGCGGCCGCCACGCTCTTATCGCGGTCTCGCCAAGCTTGCGGCGGTAGTAGTTATTGTTGCCGGCCTCGGGGCGATGGTGTCGTGGCAGTGGTCCAATATCAGCGGGCTTTATCAGTTCCTCACCCATATGCGGTCGAAACCAACGCAAACGGCGCAGCCGCCGACGGGCGAACCGAAATTTGCCGGCCGCGTGCCGCAAGATCAAACCCGTCAGCCGCCGACTACAGCCACGCCGAAGGACCAGAGTGGACCTGCGCTCGCGCAGCGCGTCGTGCTCTATGAAGAGGATGCGGCCAATCCGCAGGGCAAACAATATATCGGCTCGGCGGTATGGCGGACCGAAACGGTTTCGCCCGGCAGTGGGCTCGCTCCGGAGCTTCAGATTCGCGCCGACGTCACGATTCCCGAGCGGAATATGACGCTGACTTGGTCGCTACGCCGCAATACCGATCAAGCGCTTCCGGCCAGCCACACGATCGAAATCATGTTCAACTTGCCGGCGGACTTTGCCGGCGGCGGCATTGCCAATGTGCCGGGCGTCTTGATGAAGGAATCCGAGCAGGCACGCGGCGTGCCGCTCGCCGGGCTCGCCGTCAAAGTGACTAACGGTTTCTTCCTGATTGGCCTGTCGGCGGTTGACGCCGACGTGCAGCGTAACCTGCAACTTCTCAAGGACCGATCATGGTTCGACATTCCCATCGTGTATAATAATGGCGGGCGCGCCATTCTTGCCCTGGAGAAGGGACCGCCAGGCAATCGCGCATTCGGCGACGCGTTCGCCGCTTGGGGCAAATAAACGCATTGGACAAACGTAATCGACGCCTCAGGTATGTTGATGTTCGGGCGTGGGGAGAAGGTCAATGAGCGCGTCCGACGCGAGAAAGCCGAAGCCGGTTTTGAGCGTTCATCTTGCTTCCGCTTTCCGTACCTTAGAGACGGAATCGGACGGCTTAACCGCGCTCACCGCCGCGATGGCGGACGGGCTTGGCGCGCCATTCACCGCCGCCGTCGAAACCATTCGCGCGGCGCGCGGCCGGGTTATCGTCACTGGAATGGGCAAATCTGGCCACGTCGCGCGCAAGATCGCGGCGACGCTCGCCTCGACCGGAACTCCAGCCTTCTTCGTGCACGCCGCCGACGCAAGTCACGGCGACCTTGGCATGATCACGTCCGACGACGTGATGCTGGCCCTGTCTTGGTCGGGCGAAACCGAAGAGCTGAAGGACCTGATCAACTATTCGCGACGGTTTTGCATCGCGCTCATCGCCGTGACGGTCAATCTTGAGAGTACGCTAGGTAAAGCCGCCGATATCGTGCTGGTGCTGCCGTCGGCACGCGAAGCCTGTCCACATAATCTGGCGCCCACGACCTCATCATTGATGCAGCTCGCGCTTGGCGATGCCTTGGCCATCGCGCTGCTTGAAAGCCGCGGCTTCACCGCGGTCGATTTCGGAGTTTTTCATCCGCGCGGCCGATTGGGCGCAGCATTGAAATTCGTGCGCGACGTGATGCATCCAGGCGATGCCGTGCCGCTGATCGCGCGCGGCGTGCCAATGTCAGAAGCGATTGTGGAAATGTCCGCCAAAGGATTTGGTTGTGTCGCCGTCATCGAAGCGACGGGAAAGCTCGCCGGCGTGATCACTGACGGCGATTTGCGCCGTCACATGCGCGCCAATTTGTTGCAGGCGATGGTAGATGACGTAATGACCGCTTCGCCAAAAACCGTTCGCCCCGACCAATTGGCCAGCGAGGCATTGCAGATTCTCAATGCATCGAAAATTACGGCGTTGATCGTTGTGGAGATGGACCGGCCGGTCGGCATCGTGCATTTTCACGATCTCTTACGCGCCGGCGTCGCCTGATCCGACTTTAGTAAAGCCCGCCATTTACGACGCTAGGATCTCGAGAAAGATCTTCCTGTGGTGTGACGCCACCGATCTCCGCGTTGGAAGTTAGCGGCCGTTGCATAGCGGGTGGCTGCGCAAAGCTGGTCTGTGAGGCCGCCGGAACCGGCTGCTGCGGACCGGCGCTATTGACAACGTCCTGCTTGACTGGCTCCGGTTTGGCTTGCTCGGGTTTAGCTTGGCCGTGGGCAATGAAGTCGGCATAACCAGGAGCGCCCGGTCGCGGTGGCACATCGGCGGGCATGCCGCCGGCCCAATGCGGCCAATGATCGGCGACAAAACCGCCACAGCTTGCGAGATTAAGCGCAAGCCCGAGCAAAATTGCCGTCTTAAATAGCCGCTTAGGGATCATATCCGGTGCCGGATTTCTCGCCTCGCCCAAGATCTATACCGAACTTCGTGTCGGAATGGACAGCATTCGTGGCGGGACTATGGTGTTGGCATCGCAAGCGTTTTATCGGCAGTTCACTCGGCAATGCCGCCCGGTATACGCTGTTGACGCTGATGCTCGTCGCCGGATCAGGATACGCGGAGTTGGCGCGGCCGAGCGAAACCGCGGCGCCGCCGCCTGAGCAGCCACCTTATGCCGCCCTGGTAGCCAAATATCTTTCCTCGACGATGCGGGATCGCCCCTCCTTTGAAGGTTTCGAGATTACCGGTTTACGCTGGGTCCATTCGCTCAAAGGTTGGAGCTGGCTTGCTTGCTTGCATTTTCTGGATCGCGGGCATCTGCGAACCTATGCGCTGTTTATTCAGAACGATGCAGTCGTCGATGGACGCTACGCAGTCCAAGCGGATTCCTGTGGATCGCAATCTTATACGCCGTTTGACGTGGTGAACGGCGTGCTCGGTCGCCCGACCGCTCCGGAACAGCCGGCGCTCTATTAGGCGCCGTAGCTTCGCCCGATGGTGTTACGCCGCTTGGCGCATGGCAAGTGCCTGATCGACCGCGGTGAGGACCTGCGCCGCGGTAAGCTCATCAAGGCATTGGCTATAGCTGTCGAGTCGGCGCTCGCAGCCTTCGAGCTGGCACGGCAAGCACGGCAACGGATTCTGCACCAGCCAGACATTGCCGCGACGTTGGATCGTGCCGGCGGCCTGCCATGGCGGATCGAAGCCGCCGAGCGGCCATGGTCCCCAAAGTCGCGGATCGGTTGGGCCGTAAAGCGCAACGGTTGGGATTCCCGTTGCGGCGGCAAGATGGGTGATGGCGGTGTCTGGGCCGATATAAACGCGCGCGGCGGCGATCAGCGCCGTCAGTTCGCGCCAAACGAGCTCGCCATCGAGCCGCAGAACATTTGCGTTGTGCCATACCTCATCGAGGTAGGCGCGGTCGGAGGCGGCGCCGGTACTCACGGTCACGAATCCGCGTTCGCGCAGCGCCGCAGCCAGCATGCGCCAGCCTTCGCCCGTCCAACGTTTGTAGACGAACATCGGCGCCGCATGGATCACCGCGTAAGGCTGGCGAGGCGCCAGCTCGGAACCTGGCGCAGAAGGGGGACAGACGACTTCGCGATGGGAGGGAATGCCGAGCACGTCCGCCAGGCGCAAAATGTCGAGAAGGCGATGCTGCCGACGATCCGTGACGTAACTGCGGCTCAGGAAAAAACGCTTGAGCGCACTGGCCAATCCACCGGCTTCGATCGGCCCGGCGCTCTGGCGTCCCGCGATAACAGCCAAAGCCGTCGGGCGATCGCCGGTTTGCGTCGACAGCGCGAGGTCATAGCGGCGGAATAGCCGTGCGATCAGCGACAAAGCGTCGACGAAACTCGACCGCTGTGGGACGGTGATAATTTCGGCAAGATCGGGATTGCCGGCCAAGATTCCTTCGGTTCCGGTAAAAACCAGCGCGTCGATTGAAGCTTGCGGATAGGCGCGCTTGACACTGCGGATAAGCGGTGTGGTCAAGAGCACATCGCCCAGTCGACGCAAGATAACGACGAGCACGCGCGGTTGATCCGACAAGCGAACCGGTTTCATTGCTGCGCCATCGAGGAATGCGTGGACATCTCGTCTTCGCTGGGAAGCGACGACAACCCGCGCAGAGCGCACACGCGGGCGCCCTCGATCGTCTCGTCTAGCCGTTTGCGATTGGCTGCAAATTGCGCGCGGTCATTCCATGGATGCCACAGATGCAGCACACCAGTAGCAAATCGTCCATCCTTACGGCGCACGCCGGCGCGCAGAAGACGAACGACGAGATCGGAATCCTCCAAACCCCAACCGACAAAGGCATTATCGAAGCCGTCGACGTGATCGAGATCGCTGCGCGCCACAGCCAGGTTGCAGGTTTGCGCGCCGTGCCAACTTGCGCTGTGCAGCTTGCGCAACGGGCCGAGCGGTAGATGCACCGCCGGCGCCAGGCGATTGACGCCGCCACTTAGCCGCTGGCGCAGGAGCGTGGCGAAATTCCACATTTGCGGCGCCAGTCCTTGCGCCAGAATGGCCGCGGTTAGCTCGCGCGACAACAAGATGCGATTGCCGGTCACGAACCAGCCTGGCTCATAAAGCCGCCGATGCGCGGCGATAAAATCGGGCCTCGCCACACAATCGCCGTCGAGGAAAATGCACAGCGCGCCGGCGCTGGCGCGAATGCCACGATTGCGGATCTCGCCGCCGCGAAAGCCGCGGTGTTCGTGGCGAACGTGCTTGAGCGGCAGGGCCAGGCGTGACTTCCAACTCTCGATCAGGCTTGTGGTGTCAGGACCCGAACCGTCGTCAGCAATGATGATTTCGAAGTTTTGATCCGACTGGGCGCCGAGCGCACGTATGACCGCGTCGAGCGCGTCCTCGCGGTTGTAGGTGGTGACGATAACCGAAATGAGGGAAGTGCCGCTCACGACCCAATGCTCGCAGGCAGCAGGGCAACGGTCCGCATACAATTAGTCCTCGACGGCTTGCTTTACCGGCCGCGCGCGCTCGACGATCGCCGTGGTCGAGTGACCGGGCACCAAATCCACCAGCACCACGTCGCCGCCGGCCTTTTCCACCACCTCGCGACCCACCACCTCATCGCGCGTGTAATCGGCGCCCTTGACGAGGACGGCCGGGCGCACGCGTTTGATCAATTCGAGTGGCGTGTCCTCGTCGAAAACCACGACAAGATCGACTGCCTCCAGTGCCGCGAGCACTTCGGCGCGGCCTTCAG
Organism: Xanthobacteraceae bacterium; assembly: GCA_049650505.1. GTDB lineage: Bacteria > Pseudomonadota > Alphaproteobacteria > Rhizobiales > Xanthobacteraceae > BOG-931. Next base: position 3,108 of record JBASAH010000144.1, on the reverse strand, counting down.
CCGGGTTGATCGGCCGGCCTTTACCTTTAAGCCGTGTCGTCGAGCCATCGCTGTTGAGACCGACCACCAGCCGATCGCAGGCGGCGCGCGCTTCCGCCAATAGTTTTACGTGTCCGCGATGCAGGAGATCGAAACAGCCATTGGTGAAGCCAATGCGCAATCCGTGGCGTCGCCATTCGCCGAGACGTTCGTCGAGCATGGCCCAATCGAACACGATCTTATCCTCGGGCGCGAGCGAGGCTGCAGGCAGAATGCGGTGACGCAATTCGGTCAAGCTCACCGTCGCGGTGCCGCGTTTGCCAACCACGACGGCGGCGGCGGCGTTTGCAGCGCGCATGGCCGCGTCGAACGGCGCTTTCATGGCAAGCAAGACCGCCATCACCGCAGCCACCGTATCGCCGGCGCCGGAGACGTCGCGCACTTTTACCGGATAAGCGGGGATATGGAGCGGCGGGTGCCCCTCCACGTGCAGTGTCATGCCCTGCTCGCTGCGCGTGACCAACACTGCATCGCTGCCGACCATCCGGCCAAGCTCGGCTGCGGCTTTGGCGACCTCCGCCTCAGTCGTAACCGGGCGATGCACAGCAACGCCGAGCTCCTGCCGATTGGGCGTGATCAGCGTCGCACCCCGGTAAATGCTGTAATCGTGGCTTTTCGGATCGACCACAACCGGTTTGCCGAGTTGGCGCGCGCGATCGATGATCGCGCGGATGACATGCGGCGTCAGCACTCCTTTGGCATAATCGGACAACACGACTGCGCCGCATTGCGGCAATGCCGCCTCGGCATGCGCGATCACGGCCGCCTCGCTGGCGGCGCTCGCCGGCCGCGCTGTTTCCCAATCCGCGCGCACGAGATGCGCGGAGTGATGCTCGGAAACAAACCGCACCTTGCGCGTCGTATGGCGACCCGCTTCGATCACGAGATGCGGACTGACCGAACCACTAAGCTTGGCAAACGCATCGGACAGTGTGCGCGCCGCGTCGTCCTTGCCGATGAGGCCGACAAAGATACAGTGAGCGCCAAGCGCGCCGATATTGCGAGCAACGTTGCCGGCGCCGCCGATCTCGATCTCGCTGCGCGACACCGCCAGCACCGGGGTCGGCGCCTCCGGCGAAATGCGGCTCACTTCGCCATAGACGAAATCGTCGAGCATGAGATCGCCGATGCAGAGCACAGTCTGCTTCGCTACAAGCTTCAGCGCTTCCTCAAAATCAAACATGACTGTTACCGCCGAGCCCCTAAGCGCCACGACCGTGCTCAGCGATAGCGATCGGCACGATCGAGATAATAATCGACGTAGTGTTTCACCGCTGTTTCGAGCGGCGTGAAGTCCGCATTATAGCCGGCGCGCCGCAGGTTTGCGGTATCGGCTTCCGTAAAATACTGATAACTGTCGCGGATCGCGGCCGGCATGTCGATGTACTCGATCGCAGGGGGCCGGCCGAGCGCGGCGAACATGGCGTGCATCAAGTCGCGAAAGCTGCGTGCTACGCCAGTACCGACATTGAAGATGCCCGAGACGGCCGGTGTCTCAACCAGCCAACGTACCACCGCGATCGCATCATCGACATAGATGAAATCACGTTTCTGCTCGCCGTCCACGATACCGGCGCGATGCGACTTGAACAGATGGATCGGTTTGCCGGACTTGGCATCGTCGAACCGCTTGGCGACGAGGCTCATCATCTCGCCTTTATGGTATTCATTAGGACCGAATACATTGAAAAACTTCAGACCCGCCCATTGCGGCGGGAGCTTATCGCCGCGCCGAACACGCTCGACGACGGCAAGATCGAACAGTTGCTTGCTCCAGCCGTAGAGATTCATCGGCCTCAGGCGCTTGAGTGCGCCTGCCGCCCAATCGTCGCAATAGCCCTCGCCGCCATCACCATAGGTCGCCGCCGAGGAGGCATAAATGAATGGGGTGCGGGTAGCGGTGCACCAGTCGAGCAGCCGCAGCGATAGCCGGAAATTGTTTTCCATGATGGCGTCGCCATCCCGCGCGGTGGTCGACGAGATCGCGCCGAGATGGATCACCGCCTCGAGCTTTCGGCCTTCGAGCCATTGCCGAAGTTCCGCCGGCGGAACGAAATCGGCAATCTGCCGGCGAGCGAGATTGCGCCATTTATCGTCGCTGCCGAGGATATCGCTGACGGCGACATCGGCGCACCCAGCCTCATCGAGGCTGGCAACCACATTCGATCCGATAAACCCGGCCCCGCCGGTGACCAGCAACATCGATGCTTTAAAACCGGTTTGACGATCGATCAGGCCCCCTGCCGATCGTCGATACCGCACCTTTGCCCCAGACTTGCCTGCCGGGCAACTCGCAGAGGTAGGGCCGAATTCCACTGATGGTTAACGTGAGTTGACGTCGATAGGCATACCACTAATGTTCTCAAAGAGTTGCGCCGCCATAATGGTGAATTCGCAAAACGCCCGCCTCGGCTATAATCCGCTGCGCCCTCACCTCTTCCCGCCAGAGAACAAATGCAAACCATTCAACGGTGCAGCCCTGCGATTTTCACCGCACTGCTGGCGGGCAGAGTGATTGCACCGTCGCCACGGCCACCCGGTAGCGGTGCTGAAGCCGGGAAACCTCGCGAATGCATTCCCGCGTCAAGAAATTGCAAACCGAGCGGGCTTCGGTCCCAGCAATGAACCGCTACTCAAAACCAGAAAACGCCGGCAGTCCCATTCTCATTGTTCCTTACATGTGGATCGGCGATTTCGTGCGCTGCCACTCGGTGGTCAAACTACTGAACGCGCGATTCCCGGATCGGCCGGTGGACATCCTGTCCACCACGTTATGCGCCCCGCTGACCGATTACATGCCGGGCTTGCGTCGGTCGATTGTCTTCGATCTGCCGCGCAGCCGTCTCGCTCTTACGCATCAACTGGCGCTGGCGCGCCGCCTCCGGCGCGAAAATTACGGCACGGCGCTTATCATGCCGCGCACCTGGAAGTCGGTCTTGGCGCCGTTTCTTGCCGGAATCCCAGAGCGTACCGGTTTCGTCGGCGAAGCACGCTATTTCCTGCTCAACGATTTGCGATATGGCGAGCGACGGTTGCCGCGCATGGTGGATCGCTGCGCCGCATTGGCCC
>JBASAH010000143.1:0-5941 GCA_049650505.1 Xanthobacteraceae bacterium | reverse complement strand
GGTCGCGGCGCGGGCGGCGCCGTTGCCGGCGCGGTGATCGGCGCCACTACTGGCGCGGTGATTGCATCGGAAGCACAGCGCCGGCACAGCGGTTATTATTGGTGGCGCAGCGGCTGCTATTACCGTTATCCAAACGGCTCCTGGTTACAGGTGCAGCCGGGCTACTGCTACTAAGATTCAGTCCGAAGCGAACCGCAGCGGCGATTGCCGGCTAAGGCTTGACGGCCAATGCCGGCGGCGCCGTGGATGCGGCCGTGGATTGCGGGTTTTCGAGACGGATGCGAAAGAAGTTCAACACGCGCCGGGCGCTGTCGCGCGGCAAGCGGGTGAACTTTGCCATAGCTTGCGCCACATCCTCCGCCGACATGCCGCAGTCGGTCGCGCGCAAGCGCAAGATTGCTTCGGTGGTGATGGACGACAATCCTGCGGCTTTCGCAAGAACGAGCAGGGCTTCGGCACGCGGGTCAAGGAGCGTGCGCTCGACCGCGTCCTTCGGCAGGCCTGAAATGATCGACAGCGCGGCGGCAGTCTCTTCTAACTTACCGTGGCGGGCATAACGGTAGATCTCGGACTCGCCAGGCGATGGCGGACGATCTTGTGGTCCGATCCGGAATCGCTGCGCCGGCTCAACTGCGGGCAGCGCATTGCCACGCGTTCGCTCAAGTAGCCGCCGGCGGCCGGCCTCGGAAAATTGCGCATCGCCATTGCGGGCCAGCGAAGCAAGCACGTCACGATCGCCACGCGCGATCAGCACGTCAGTGACCGGCGCGCTTAAGTCCTGCCGCCGCGCGATGGTCAAAAGATGAGCCTGGCCTTTGCGGTTGGCGATCAGCAGGAGCTCGTCCTCGGCAAGCCGTTCGGATTTGGCCAGTACGGAAGCTGCGACCGCGATCTCGTCGTCCAGCGCGAGCAACCGGATCACGTTGGCTGGTGCGTTTACGATCGGCGCCAACCGCTCGGCCAACCGGGCGCGGGCGCCGGCCTCCATGCCGTGCAGTAGGCGCGCCATAACATCGCCAAACAAGTCCACTTGCTCAGGCGAATAGCGCGCGGCGCCGTAAATAAAGAGATCGGTGACGCGATTGAGGATATCGGTGCGGCGGGTGGCGCTGCCCGAAACGAGCACCGCCTCTAATTCCTCGGCCAGCTGGGGGGTACGCATCTACGGAACGCGCCGCTACATCATTGAACTGTCAGGGATAATGCATCGCAAAGGGTGAACAAACCCTTGCCAGCCAGGCTGCGCGAGCAAAGTTGTTGCGCCGGCGGTACGGGGCCAAGATGCCAAGGACCGGATGGGCCGCTGCTAGTTCAGCGTGGCAAGTTCAGCGCGTTCTGCGCTTCGGGCCGCGAAATATCCCGATCCGGTTTTGCACCTCTTGCGGGACCCGATAGTCGCTCATGACCGGCCGCGAGTCGCGCAAGCCGCAGCATTCCCGCTGAACGAGAAGACGCCAAAGAGCTTCGCCGGCGTCGTCGACCAGCTTGATCCGCGCCTCGCCAGCGGCTCGCACATTGCGGTCATATTCGAGCAGCGCGGCCAGCGCGGCTTCGACCGCGCGACCCGCCCGCCCGAGCGCCGCGGCTTGTTCTTGCGCTATCTCATAATCCAGCGCGACGGTGGAGGAAGGAGCGGAGCGGGGACGGAAGGACGACATTTCACGACAAAATAATCATTGCGGTGACGATCGTCAGCGCCCTCGGGTGCGCTGCCAGGTCACGACCGAAACGTCGGCCGCGGGATCGAGTTCGTGTCGTGGACCGGGTTCGAAACCACGCTGCGTGAGCACGTCCTCCGGCGTGGCATTCGCGCCGACTTCGGTAAACACGGCGAGCCCGCCCGGGATCTGCGCATTCGCCGCGCGGGAAAGGTGAAATGCGTCATACAGCGGCAGAAACAAGCTGAACACTTCACGGCCGCCAATGACGGCGATGGTGCCATCGCTGATGCCAAGCTGTGCAAGCGCCTTCTCAAGGGTCGCGCCAACCGGGTTCCATAATAGTGAATTGGGATGCGAAGTATCCGGCGCCATGGCGGCGACCTGGCGGGTAAGGATAAGCCGCTTGCGCCGGGCGGCGCGGGGGCCGCCCTCGTGCGAATGACGGCCGTGGATCACGGCGGCGGCGCGGTCGAGAGCGTCCTGGAAGAAACGCTGATCGGCCTCATTTCGGATTGAGGGCGGCATTTGTCCTTTGGCATCCGCGATCATGCCATCGGCCGAGACGATCACATAACCCTCGATACAGCGTGTGGCTGGCACGGCGATTTCAGAAATTCACGAGGTAGCCGAGCAAGGACAAGACGCCGATGATGATGACAATGACGCGCACGATCTGCTTAGCACGGCCATCAATCGGCAGCATGTTGACCAGATAAAGGACCAGGAAAACAACGACGAATGTAATGAGCGCTCTGATGAGGATGTCCATGCAAATCCCCGTTATGAGCTTGAAGGAATCGTCTTTTCGTTCGAATTCGTAGTGAGCTTAGCACGATGGCGCCAACGAGGCTGCATACCGAAGCTGCATCCCAAGCTGCATCCAACGGCATTTGGGTCTATAGTAGCGACGCAGGGAGGGAGACCGCGATGTCCGATTCTCCAAGCCTGATCATGATCCAATTCCTGTCCTGGGTGGCGGACCGGCCGCGCACCTACGCGCAGGCAATGGAGGCATGGCGCACCAGCTGTCCGCAGCTTTCGGTATGGGAAGACGCTGTCATCGAGGATCTGGTGCGGATCGATGGCAATGGCGTGCGTGCGGTGGTTTTGACCAAACGCGGTGCCGCCGTTTTACAAAAGGCGCAGAAAGGCCAGCGCCGCAAAACGGGTGCCAAAATGGGTGTCGAGACCGATGCCAAAGCACGCGTTGGCGCGCTCTGACTAACTCTTGCCGGCACAAACGGGGCGGTCAGGTCAGGATATCGCCGCCGGACTGCGGTGGGATTTCGAACGTGTTCAGCACGAAGCCGATCATCGTGTAAAAGCCGGCACAGGTGACGGCCTCGATGATGCCGTCACGGCCGAGCGCGGCTTCGGCGCGACCGAAGGTTGCCGGGCTCACTTTCTTGCTCGCGAGCAGCTCGGTCACAAGATCATAGACAATCCGCTCGTCGTCGCGGCCGAATTCCGGCCGTCGGCGCGCGCGAATGGCCTCAATCGTCTCGCCGCTTAGTCCAGCCTCGCGGGCGAGATTGAAATGCGCCGACCAGGCATATTGGGCGCTGGCGTCGCGGCATACCAAGAGCACGATCAGTTCGATCAGTCGCTTATCGAGCTTGGGATTGACCCGAAAACAATTAGCCAGCCCATTGGCAGGCTCGGCGATATCGGGCCGGTGAATCCATACAGAAAACGGCCCGCTGAGCTTGCCGCGCGGCCGCGTGCGCATGATTTCGTCATAGAGCTGTTGCTGACGCGCGCCGAGCTTTTCTCTTTTCACCTGATCGATACGAGCCATGCGCGTTTCTCCAATCGGTATCCGTGCGTTACTGTCCACACGCGAAAACGCGGCGCCGGACGGCGCCGCGCGCTTCACGCATCAGTTGGATCAGCTCAGCACCTTGTACTTCTTGAACCAGCCGACCATGCGATTCCAGGCATCGTCCGCCGCCTCTTTGCGGTAGCTCGCGCGATAATCGGCGACGAAACCGTGCGGCGCACCGGGATAAATGTGGAATTCCGAGGTCTTGCCACCGGCTTTGAGCGCCGCTTCCATCTGATGGACCTGGTCGACCGAAATGCCGGTATCCGCCTCGCCATAGAGGCCGAGCACCGGCTCCTTTATTTCGGGAGCAAGCTCGATCGAACTCTTCGGCGCGGCTTCGCTCTTGTCACCGAGCGGTCCATAGAAGGCGACGCCCGCTTTGAGCTTCGGATTGTGCGCCGAGTAATGCCAGACGTTGCGGCCGCCGCGGCAGAAACCCATGACCCCGAGCCGGCTGTCATCGCCGCCTTGCGATTTCGCCCACGCCACCGCGGCGTCGAGGTCGGCGAAGAGTTCGGCGTCGCTCTTGCTGTTGACCTTCGGCATCAATTCCTGGGTATCGGTGACCTTGGCGATGTCGCCCAGTCGGAAATAATAATCGGGCGCCACCGCAAACGCGCCGGCATGAGCGAGGCGCCGCGTCACGTCGCTGATCCATTCGTGGATGCCGAAAATTTCCTGGCAGACGAGAATGATCGGCGGATGCTGCACGCCCGCGGGCCGCGCGTAGTAGACCGGCATTTCGCCGCCCGGCACTTTGACCTTGGCGTCGCCGGCTTCGAGTCCTTTGGTGTCGGTGTGAATGACATCGGCGCGCACCGGCCCGGCGGCGAGCGTGTAGCCGGCGGCGGCCGCCGCCGAACTGGACATGAATCCACGCCGCGACAAGGGCGGCATGACGTTGGCAAGACCGACAATATCAGACGGCAATTGATGCTGATTCATCAACCTCTCCTGTGGAATTGACTGCGTTCGTTCGTTTTAGCGGCTGTGGGGGGCCGAAACCCTAATACGGCGGTCCGATTGCGCCTAGCCCGCAATAGATGAGTTTTGCACGCCTCGCAAAGAACCGATTGCATTACGCATGGCAAACGAATATCAGGAATTCAAACGACGGTTTGAAAAATGGCGACGATAAGGCAGATGACGCGGCCCTCCGAGGTCACGCGCGAGCGCATCATGAAGGCGGCGGAGCGGTTGTTTGCCGAATCCGGCTACGACGGCACGAGCATCCGCGCCATCGTCGCCAAGGCCAAGGTCAACCAAGCCGCCATCAACTACCACTTCGAAGGCAAGGACGGGCTCTATCGCGCGGTATTGCACGCTGCGTTCCGCGGTTTGACCGAACACCAGCTCGCTCATGCCGAAGAACTCAATTCGATGTCACGCGAGGAGGCGCTGGCGCAATTCGTCCGGCGTCAACTCCAGCCCTTGCTCGGCCGCGACGAATACAGTCGCCATATGCGCATCTTCAACTGGGAAACCGTCCAGCCAACCGCGGTATTTCGCAGCCTCGTCGCCGAAGAGGCAGCTCCCTTTTTGGGCCTTGCCGGCGATCTCGTGCATCGCTTTCTACCTGATGCCGATCAGCGTACCCTTACCGTGGCTGCCGTGTGGCTGCTCGGGCAATGCAGCGTTTTCATACGCAATCGCGAACAGTTGCCGCAGCCGCCGATCGGGCTTGTTCTCGACGAGCCTGCAGTCGACTGGCTCGCCGCCACGATCAGCCGTTGGGTGATCGCCGGATTGCAGCCGGCGGGCCGCAGCCAATCTCGGACAACGGTCTCAGAGCTGATCCCACACGTTGATCCCATGAGAAAGCTGTGAAATGCCCAAAAAATTCCTTTTTCCTGGCGCTGCGGCGCCCAGAACCAGTGTTTGAAATTCAACCAGTCGTTTGAAAAAGTCAGGCACTTGTCATCGGCAAAGGGACATAGCCATGCGGGCGAACGGTATTGCGGATGGACATGATGACGCGTACGCGCCATGCGCGACGCGTAAGCAGATTCCGCTGCTAGCGCGGTTTGCCAATAAGTTCATGCTGGACATTCTACCAGCGGCCCTGGCGAGCGTGATCGGCGGATTCCTATTCACCCAGTATCAATTCGGCCGCACTGCTCCGCCGCAGCCAGCGCTGGAACAGATTAGTCCTGCGTCCGCGGAAGTCTTGGCGCTCGTTCGTGACGAGCACGCCGCCATTGTCAGCTATCTGGACTTGCAGACGGCGGCGGAAAAGAGCCGTCTCGCCGCGCAGGACGCGGAGACCGCGCGCGCCGTGGCGGACGCTAGAGCAGCGCAAGAAACCGCCGCACAGGAAAATGAGGCGCGCGAGAAAGCGAGCGCTGACCTGACGGCTGCCGAAATCAAGCTTGCCTCGATCGCTGCTAATCGTCGTGGCGCTGCGCCAGCGGCGCCAGCGAAGATCGCGGTCCCGCGCGGCAGGCCGGCCAACACG
>JBASAH010000142.1:0-22356 GCA_049650505.1 Xanthobacteraceae bacterium | reverse complement strand
GCGTGGGATCGAGCAAATAAAGCACGCCGCCTGCGAGCGCGAGCATCGGAAAGGTGCGGATGCCGCCGGGCCGTCGCCGCGTCGACTGCGCGAAAAAATCCTCGAAAGCAAGCCCGAGGAAGAAACTCAAGCCGAGCAGCAGCGCGATGCTAACTGGTGAAGGCACTAAGTTCATAACGGATTCGCGAGCCGAACAGAGAAAAACCGAACGTTTGCCGTCAAACTATAGGTGAAGCAGCAAAAAATGCGAGCAAACCGACGCGCTCAGTCAAGCAGCGCCATCAACTTTGCCTTTTTCTGCTTGACCTGATCGATGGTGCACTGCTTAGGCGCCTTGTCGGGACGCCAGCGCAGCACTCTGGTGCCATGCCTAAAGCGCTCGCCGGTGAAATGATCGTAGCAGACCTCGACCACGAGTTTGGGCTTAAGCGGCACCCATTCGGCGGAACGCTTGGTCGCCCAGCGGCTCGGACCGCCCGGCGCATTGCCGGTAAAGCCCGGCGGACCGGCTAGCGACTTTAGCTTTTTGGTGAGTGCCGGCTTGTCCTGACGTTTGATCGTCGAGGTGAATCCGACATGATTGAGCCGGCCGCCACGGTCGTAGAGACCGAGCAGCAGCGAGCCGACCAGCGGGCTGCCCTCGTTGTAGCGGAAGCCGCCGACCACACAATCGGCGCTGCGCAAATTCTTGATCTTTTGCATGCCGGTGCGTTCGCCGGCGCGGTAGGCAAAGTCACGGCGTTTGGCGATGACGCCATCGAGTGTCGCGCCGGTGCGGCGCAGCCATCCCTTGGCTTCGTCAAGACTAGTGCTGGACGGTGAGAGGCGAATATGCGGCGAAGCGCGGCAGTATTTTCGATAGAAAAGCTCCAAAGCCCGGCGGCGCTGATCGAGCGGTTCGCCGGTCAGCAGCTCTCCGCTCGCGCCGACCAGGAGATCGAATAGGATCAACAGCGCCGGTGTCTCGGTTGAGAGCTTACGGATGCGGCTCGGCGCCGGATGAATGCGCTGCAACAGCGCGTCGAAGGAGAAAACGCCGTCGGCGGGAACGACGATCTCGCCGTCGAACACAAATTTCTTCGGTTTCAATTTGCCAATCGCGGCCGTCAGTTCCGGAAAATAGCGGCTTATCGATCGGCCGGATTTGGACTGCAACTCGACTTTGGCGCCGTCGCGGAAGGCAAGGCAGCGGAATCCATCCCATTTCGGTTCGTAGCGCCATTCCTGACCAATAGGAATGGCATCCACGGAGCGGGCTTCCATGGGACTGAAGGGCTGGCGTAACGGAACATTCATTTGGCGGCTCTCATCGACAATCGGTGTGTTCGGCAACGGTTCCGATGACGAGCAGGTGATCGCTGACGGCGAGCATGTCACCTCGCGCAAGCCTGACGACATTCCGGCGTTCAATAAAAAGATGATCGAGACATTCAGCCACAGCCAGAGCCACGCCGCGGCCAAATAACGTCAACAGGGAACATCAAAGCAAGACGCGGCGGAGCCGCAGCGCGTTGGTCACGACACTGACCGACGACAAGGACATGGCGGCGGCACTGAGCGCCGGCGACAAGGTTAAGCCGAACAGCGGGTAAAGCGCGCCAGCGGCGATCGGCACGCCCGTGACGTTATAGATGAAGGCGAACAAGAGATTTTGCCGGATGTTACGCATCGTCGCGGCCGAAAGCTTTCGGGCGCGAACGATGCCGGCGAGATCGCCCTTGATCAGCGTCATGCCCGCGCTTGCCATGGCGACGTCGGCGCCAGTGCCCATGGCGATACCGATATCCGCGGCCGCAAGCGCCGGCGCATCGTTGATGCCGTCGCCGGCCATGGCGACGACGTGACCGGCCCGCCGCAGCGCTTCGACCGCGGCGCCTTTGTCTTGCGGTAAGATCTCCGCCGCAACGCTGGTGATGCCGAGCTTGCGCGCCACCGCCTGCGCGGTCGCCGCATTGTCGCCGGTCAGCATCATAATCGCGATGTTTTGCGCCTTGAGCGCGGCAATCGCCGCCGGCGTCGTCGGCTTGATCGGATCGGCAACCGCGAGAAGGCCGGCGAGCCTATCCGCTGCCGCAACGAAGATGACGGTCGCACCGTCCGCACGCAGCCGCTCGGCTTCGCGCTGCAAGGAGTCAGTTGCGATGCCGAATTCGCGCAGGAATTTGGCGGTGCCGGCCAGAACCCGCCGATGATCGAGAATGGCGGACACGCCTTTACCGGGAAAGGCTGAGAAGTCGGCTGCGGGGAGGGCGGTGAAATTGCGCGCAGCCGCTGCCGCCATTATCGCTGCGCCAAGCGGGTGTTCGCTGCCGCGCTCGACGCTCGCGGCCAATTGCAACAATCCCGCTTCGTCGAAACCATTGACGGCCGTGGCCGCGACAAGCTTCGGTTTGCCTTCGGTCAACGTTCCGGTCTTGTCGAGCACAAGCGTGTCGACTTTTTCCATGCGCTCGAGCGCTTCGGCACTTTTGATGAGAATGCCGGAGCGGGCGGCGCGGCCGATGCCGACCATGATAGACATCGGCGTCGCCAGTCCGAGTGCACAGGGGCAGGCGATGATCAAGACGCTGACCGCGGCGAGAAGCGCATAAGGGAACCGCGGTTGCGGTCCGAACACGGCCCACGCGACGAAAGCCGCCAAGGCCGTGACGATGACCGCGGGCACGAACCAGCCGGCGACCCGATCGGCCAATCGCGCGATCGGCGCGCGCGAGCGCTGCGCCGCCGCAACCATTTCAACGATATGCGCCAGCACCGTATCGGCGCCGATCCGATCGGCATGCATGACAAAGCTGCCGCTCTGATTGAGCGTGCCGCCAATAACCGTCGCGCCCGGCTCTTTGACGACCGGCATCGACTCGCCGGTGAGCATCGATTCATCGACGGCCGATCGACCCTCCATCACCTTCCCGTCAACGGGAATCTTCTCGCCGGGGCGAACGCGCAGCCGATCGCCGGCGACGACCGCATCAAGCGGCACATCTTCGTCGCCACCATCGGAGTTGATCCGCCGCGCGCGCTTTGGCGCAAGATCGATCAAGGCGCGGATCGCATCCGATGTCGAAGCCCGGGCGCGCAATTCGAGCACTTGGCCGAGCAGCACAAGCACGGTGATGACGGCCGCCGCTTCGAAATAGAGCGCAACGCCGCCGTGGGCGTCATGGAACTGCGCGGGGAAGGCTTGCGGCGCCAATGCAGCAATGAGGCTATAGAAATAAGCAACACCGGTGCCCATCGCGATCAGCGTGAACATATTGAGATGTCGTGTGCGCAGCGATTGAAGACCGCGCTGGAAAAACGGCAGGCCGCCCCATAGGACGACCGGCGTGGCGAGCAGAACTTGGGCCCACTGCGATATCTCGCCAGATGCGTGAAAGAGCTTGAGATGATCGCCCATGTCGAGCGCGACGATCGGGAGCGCCAGCGCGAGCGAAATCCAGAAGCGCCGCGACATGTCGGCGAGTTCGCCGCCGTCGGTGACAGTCGCAGACTCCGGCTCAAGCGCCATGCCGCAGATCGGACACGGGCCCGGCTTGGCTTGCCGGATCTGCGGGTGCATCGGACAGGTGTAGATGGCGCCTGCCGCCGCCATTTGCGGGTCGCGCTCGCCCTTTGACAGGAACCTTTGTGGCTCTTGGATGAACTTGGTCCGGCAGCCTGCCGAGCAGAAATGATACAAGCGGCCGTGATGAATGTGATTATGCGCCGAGATAGCGGGATCGACCTTCATCCCGCATACCGGGTCGATCTCACCCGAAGCTTGCACCGTCGGTTGCATGATCTGAATTGTCTTGAAACCTATACCCCATAGGGGTATATACGCAGCATGCGAGCCCTTGCCAAGACCTCAGTGCTCAAACGGCTGCGACGGATCGAGGGACAGGTGCGCGGACTTGCCCGCATGGTCGATGACGATCGCTATTGCATCGATATCGTGACGCAGCTTTCGGCCGTTCGCGCGGCGTTGCGGCGCGCCGAAGAGGAAATTCTTGCTGACCATGCGGCACACTGCGTCGCGAATGCAATCGCATCCGGCAACAAGACCGAGCAGCGGCGTAAAGTCGCTGAGCTGATCGACGTGCTCTCGCGTAGCCAGCGATGACGAAGGGCGGCGCACGCACATCGCGCCCAACGCGGCGACCATCCTCGATCGCGATAAAGCGCGCTTACGATAATCCGGCGCCGCAAGATGGCGTGCGTATTCTCATCGATCGTCTGTGGCCGCGCGGCGTATCCAAAAACAAGCTCAATCTCGATGCCTGGCCGCGCGAGCTTGCGCCTTCAACCGAGCTGCGCAAATGGTACGGGCACGGTCCGGCGCGTTTTGCGGAATTTCGCCGCCGTTATAAGGCCGAGCTTGCCCAACGGCCTGATGAGCTGAGCACACTGCGTGATATGGTCAAAGGCCGCACCGCGACGCTGATCACCGCGACGCATGAGGTTGATCTCAGCCACGCGGAAGTCATGCGCAGCATCCTGCAGCGAAAAAGAACTACGCGCTGACGGCTACTCAGCCGAATTTCCGGCGCGCCAGCGCCGCACCGCGTACGAGCGCTTCAAGCTTTGCCGCCGCAATGTCGCGGCGCATCGGCGCCATGCCGCAATTCGTGCACGGAACGATCCGATGCACGGCAACATATTCGGTCGCCGCAGCGATCACCGCGGCAACCTCTTCCGGCGTTTCAATCTCTTCGCTCGCGACGTCGATCACGCCGATCAACACGTCCTTGCCCTGGAGCAACTTGAGTACGTGCATCGGGACATGCGAATGAATGCATTCCAACGACACTTGATCGATCCGGCTCGCGGCCAATGCCGGAAAAAACTGCTCGTACTGCCGCCATTCGGCGCCGAGCGTCGCTTTCCATTGAACGTTTGCCGGAATGCCGTAGCCGTAACAGATATGGACGGCGGTCTTGCAGCTCAGGCCCTCGATCGCGCGGTGCAGCGCCTCGATTCCCCAACCGGCTGCGGCTTCCATGTAGACGTTGAAGGCTGGCTCGTCGAACTGGATGACATCGACGCCGTCGGCGGCAAGGCCGCGCGCCTCTTCGTTGAGCAGGGCGGCGAAGGCCATGGCCAGCTTCACCCGGTCGCCGTAATGGGCATCGGCAATCGTATCGACGATTGTCATCGGACCAGGCAGGGTGAATTTGAGTTTTTTCCTGGTGTGCATGCGGGAGAGCCGCGCCTCGCGTGCATGCACGCGCCCGCGCAAACGTAATGGACCGACCACGGTCGGGCACATTGCCTTGTAGCGGTCGTTGCGGATGCCCATCTCGACGCGCTTGTCGAAATCGATGCCTTCGACCGCCTCGAGAAAACCATGCACGAAGTGCTGGCGCGATTGCTCGCCGTCTGTGACGATATCAATCCCCGCGTCCTCCTGAATCTTCAGCGCGAGGAGGGTGGCGTCATCTTTGGCGGCGCTGAGTTCTTCGCCCTTCAGCTGCCACGGCGCCCACAGTTTCTGCGGCGCCGCAAGCCACGCCGGTTTCGGCAAGCTACCGGCAATCGTTGTTGGGAACAGCGTTTCGCCTATGGTCATTCGCCTAATCGTCGTGACATTGGTTGCGGGATCGATGCTGGTGCCGTGATCAGCTGATCGACAAAGCGGGTGGCGGCCGCCAATCATACAGCCAATCGTAATGGTGCAAGAGTCGCTCGCCACCGATTAAGCGCATCGTCGTGTTCCGGAACATGGCCGCAACACCTGGCAGGTGGTAGCGGTTGCCATTGCGCGCAGCCAAGCGCTGCACCTTGCGGGTGCGGCCACGCCTGACGGCGGAATAGGTTTCCCAGGCGGCGGCCGGATTGTCGGGCATGCGGGCGAGACATTGGGCCGCTACCGCGGCGTCCTCGATGGCCATGGCTGCACCTTGCGCCAGAAACGGCAGCATCGCATGGGCGGCGTCGCCAAGCAGCGCCGCCGCACCTTGGCCGAAATTGCCGAGCGGAGCGGCCTGATAAAGCGCCCATTTCAGCCAGGCTTCCGGCGCGCGAATTAAAGAATGCGCGTTGGGCGCCCAGCGCGTATCCGAAAGCCGCGTTAGTAGATCGATTCGGCTGGCCGCTTCACTCCAGCCCGGCCCGCTCCAATCGTCTGCGGTGATCACTACAAGATTGATGAGCTTGCCGCCTTTGACCGGATAGTGGACGAGATGCGCGTTGCGTCCAAGCCAGAGATGTATCAGTGGCTCGCGGAATTCGGGCGCGACCTGCCTTGCCGGCAGCAGTGCGCGCCAGGCGGTCCGGCCGGCAAAACGCGGCGGATCTTTGGAAGCAATGCGCGCGCGGGAGGCGGACCACAGGCCGTCCGCCGCGATCAGCGCATTGCCATGTTCGGTCCACAGGCCGCCGGCGCCTCGCGCCGAGACTGTGACGCCATGCGGATGGCTGGCGAAATCCTCCATGCATATGCCGAGCCGGACTACGACATTGAGATCTTGCGCCGCTGCATCGCTTAACACCGCCTGCAGGTCGCCGCGGTGAATCATCCAATAGGGTGCGCCGTAGCGCTGCGCCGCATAGTCGCCGAGTGGAATGCGCACGATTTCCCGGGCGCTGTGCGCCGCAAGGACGCGGATCGCGGTCGGCGCCACCACATGCGGCCGCAACCGTTCGGCTAGTCCAAGCCCGATCAGAATGCGGGTTGCGTTGGGGGAAAGCTGGATGCCGGCACCGGTTTCTTCGAGCCGTTCCGCTTGTTCAAGCACTAGCGCGCGAAACCCGTTGCGCGCGCAAGCGAGCGCGGCAGTAAGCCCGCCGATACCCGCACCCGCGACGATGACAGTACGCGAGGACGGCAGCGACATCGAAATTGGTCAGACCGTTTCGCTTTTCAGGGCGCATTCCGGTGGCCGTGCTGCATTGGCCGCGAGCCCCGGATCGTACCGATAGAGCGTCGAACAGTACGGGCAAACGTATTCGTTGTCGTCGCCCATATCGCAGAAGACGTGCGGATGATCGAACGGCGGCAGGGCGCCGATACACATGAACTCTTTAGCGCCGATCTCGATCTCGGCCACGCCGACATCGTTGTGAAAATGCGGAACGATATGCTCGGTCATGTTCTTGATTGGCGGCGCGGAATACAAACATCATATCCGGTCGAGATTGCGGTTTCCACTAGTGTCCCGATTCCGAAGTTCGTAAGCTGTGCGGCACCTTGTACGAACTCCGGGTTCAAGACGGCACTAGTGCGTTGTGAAAAAGCCGCAAACTTATGGCAGGTTCGGACCTAGATCACAATGGAACTCCAGAGACGCAACGCCCTGGTCGGTATCGCGCGCCATCCCGTAGGCGCGGTGGTGGCCGGGGCCTTGTTTGCAATTGCCGCCGGCTTTTTTGTCCGCGGCGGCATCGCGGCGCATGAGCGGGTCGCGGTAGCGGACGATCCGGTCGCCATCGCCGACCACGCATTGGCTCAAGCCTTCGATCGCGGCGTCGCGGAGCACGAAATCAATGCCGCCCTTGCCGCTGGCGACGTCGATCTCGCGCAAAGCTTTGTCGCGCTCGCTGCCGACCGCAACGTGCCGATCGATGCGGCTCTGCCTGGCAAGGTCGATGAGGCCGACGCGGCTCAGAGCACCGCCGCCAATACTGCCGGCCGTTTCGTGCATGGTTTGTGGACCGGCGAACCTACCGATCTAGCCAGTCTTGCCGGCACTGCCTTCGGTGATTTGTTCGTATTCGGCGACATCCGCGATGCCGCACGCGAAGGCACCCGTTATCTGACCGGACAGCACTACGATCCATGGATTCTCGGCCTTGCCGGTGTCGGCATAGCCATTACCGCCGTCACTTATGCCAGCCTTGGCGCGACGGCGCCGGAACGCGTCGGTCTCTCGCTCGTCAAAGCGGCGCGGCGGACCGGCCGCTTAAACCCGGCGCTTGCCGTGCGGGCGGCGCGTGAAGCGGTGAAGGTTGAAGGCGCCGGCGGGGTGATTGCACTTGCGCAAAATACCGGCCGCATCGAGGCCAAGGCCGGCAGCCAGGCGGCTCTGGACAGCTTGGCCGTCGCGCGGGAACCACAGGACGTCTCGCGCATGGCGCGGCTCGCCGCGGCGAAAGGTGGCACAACGCGCGCGATCATAAAGCTTCTCGGCCGCGCCGCGATCGTGCTCACGGCAAGCGCGCTCGAACTCGCGAGTTGGTTTCTATGGGCGGCCTTTGCGCTCCTCGGATTCTGCGCTTCGTGCAAAACCGCAGTCGAGCGCTTGACCCAGGCCCATATCAATCGGCGCAAGCTGCGCTGCGCACGTGCCTAGGCGCGAGGCAGTGTCCCGATTCCGAAGCTCACACGCTTCATCAGCACGCTCTCATACGAACTTCGAAATCAAAGAGGGAGTAAGTTGCCCCGGAGCAATCCGGAGCTCTTTTAACACTCACTTCCGCCTTCTGGTTTTCGAATCTGCCGACCAGCCAAACCATCAGCCAAGAAACGATCCCGCTAATGCACATCATGTCGCTTTGGCGGTCGTGACTTTTTTGCAACTACCCACCGGAATTATTGATGGCAGTGGATCCTTCACCGGTCGTGCACTTTTACCTTGTTGGATGCGGAATGGTTTTTTAGCGCTGAGGAGTACTTTGTTATGAAGAAGTTCGCTGTAGGATTTGCTGCTGTGTTGGCTCTGCTTAGCATCGCCGGCTGTGCCCAGTATATGGGCAAGGGCAAGGCTCCGCCGCCGGTTGTTACCAAGGGTTAAGCAAGGAATTTCGCGGGTCCCTTCGTTCGCTGGTCGGAATTTCCGCCAAAGCCGAAGAACCTGTCCCCTTTGCTCGCGACGTCCAGCGGGGCCTTCTTTGCCGCCCGTTCATAGCATCAGGTGTGGCATCGTGGCTCAGGCCGCGGCTAGCTAGGTGTATCTACTTCGATAGCCTGCGCCGGTTGCGACGAACCCGCCTGGCGTAAACGCCCAATGCTTTCTTCGCGATACGGTGTTTTTTGCCGCCTTTGAGGGTGGCCGCCGCCCCCGCGACCTGTGCTTCGGCAAGCGCCGCCACTTTTTCAGTGATCATTCGCTGGACTTCGGCTTCGGCCTTTGCGCCACCTTGGGCCATACGCAAACCGCGAAGCAACATGACTGATTGCGCCTCCCAGCACATCCGTGCCGCTTGAGCGGATAATGCGAACCAAGCATTCCACGGTCCAAAAGGATTCGACATACAGCGCGAGCGTTGGGGAGGTTTCGTAAGTGGATCTGGCCCAGCGATTTGCACAAACAAAGGAAGAGGGCCGGTGAAAAGCTGGGCGTCCGGCTCAACTAACGTCCTGCTTTGCCGGCATGCCCAATCCGAGTAACTCCGCGGCTTTCGAGCAGTTCCGCACCGCTGAGAATCAGCTATTGGAAGTCGGATTCCTTAGGACAAATACCGATGTTCGCTTTACCGCTCAAAGCGGACATACCGCAGATACTGCCTTGAGCCGGATACCGCATCACCCCTTGACCAGTGGGCAAGCGGGATTGGGCGGACCGAAGGCCGCTTCGCCGGGGATATGCGTGAGGATCTGGTAGTAGTCCCACGGATATTTCGAGTCCTCGGGCTTTTTCACCTGCGCCAGCATGAGATCGTGCACCATCAGCCCGTCCTCGCGCAGACGGCCATTGCGCGAGAAGAAATCTTCAACGGGCATGTCGCGCATCTTGGCCGCGACTTTGAGCGGCTCGTCGGTGCCGGCCCCCTGGATGGCTTTGAGATAATGCGTGACCGACGAAAAGATGCCAGCCTGCCACATCGTCGGCATCTGGTTCATCTTGGCGAAGAAGCGTTTCGACCATTCGCGGGTCTTGTCATCCATGTCCCAATAGAAGGACGTGGTCAGCAACAAGCCCTGCGCTGCCTTGAGGCCGAGCGCGTTGACGTCGGTGATCAGCACCAAGAGGCCGGCCATCTGCTGGCCGCCCTGGAAGACGCCGAACTCGCCACCAAGCTTGATCGCATTGACGTTACTCGGCGGGCCGCTCGCGAGCCCGATGATCTTGGCTTTGGATGACTGCGCCTGAAGAATAAAAGACGACATGTCCGGCGTCGCGAACGGATGCGCGACCGATCCGACGACCTTGCCGCCATTGCGGATAATCACTTCCGTGGCGTCACGCTCCAAGGAATGGCCGAATGCGTAATCGGCGGTCAGGAAAAACCAGGTATCGCCACCGCGTTTGACCACTTCCTGCGCGGTGCCGGCGGCAAGGGCGTGCGTGTCGAACACCCACTGCATCGCATAGGGCGAGCAGAACTTGCCGTGGAAATCCGCCGTGCCGGTCGAATGGGTGATGAAGAGTTTCTTGCGATCATTGGCCACTTGCTGAACCGCCAAGCCGACCGCCGAAACCGGCACGTCGACAATCAGGTCGACGTGATCGACGTCGTACCATTGCCGTGCAATGCCCGCGCCGATATCGGGCTTGATCTGGTGGTCGGCGGAAATCACCGTTATCGGCTTGCCCAAGACCTTGCCGCCAAAATCCTCGACCGCCATTTGCGCCGCCGTGACCGAGCCGGGGCCGGTCGCGGTTGCCGCCGGCCCGGAGAGGTCGGTCAGCACACCGATCTTCACCACATCGTCGGAGATCTGCGCGTGAGCAACGCCGGAAAGGACGAATAAAGCTGCGAGGCAGCCAAGCCATACCCGATCCATGACGATCCTCTCATTTTGCGAATTTGGAGCTAGTCTACCACGTGTACTCATAAATTGAGGTCAACGAGCAATGGTTCGGCCCATCAAGCGGACATTCCCTGATGTCCGCGATGGGCCAAAAGGCGACATTCTGGCATCTACCCGGTGACGTGGCGAGTTGGCAAATTTCATCCTCCGAGTGCTATCGCAATGCCCACTAGGGAGGCGCCGATAGCTACCATTGTAAGGCCCATTGCCCATGGCCGAAGCCCTGCATGACGCGCAAAAATGAATCCGCAAAAAAATAACAATGCGACGGCGATGGCATTGGAGATTCGTAGCGCCAATTGCGCTTTTTCAAAGATGATAAAGGGAATCACGACTGGGAAAGTGGACAGAATAACAAGAATGCAAACGCTTAACGCGCCCAGCCAGTCGCGTCCAGTTAGTGTCGGGCGCAATTCGGAATCCGGCACGCGGCGAAATCCTTCACGAATCAATTCCAACTGCGCCGGCTGAAAGATTGCTGCGAGCAATGGCGGGAGAGCGTCTGCAATGATGCGACGAGCGGTTTGGTTGTCGGGCGCCTCACGAATTTTCCGCAACAACAGGGCATTGCTGCCTCGCTCGACAAGGCGAGCCATCAGATACATTCCGGCGTCAATGATTCCCCAGGCGACATTGCAACCGAGTGCCGCAATTAGCATAGTTCGGATTTGAAACCGGTCCGCCGTGACGACACTCGTTGTGCCCGTAACTGTGAGGGCCATGATCAGGCCGAACAGAATTTCTGAGATCCGTTCACCTGGCTCGAGTACCCAATCAAGCAGTTTCATTGAATCCCCGGTCCAGTGAATAGCAGGACGATCGTGACGCAATACAGCTATATCGCGCTTGCATTCTGGCTGAAGAAGCACAAGCATCCTGCGTGACCCGGCGTCAATGGCGGCATTCGGGCGCGAGGCGTTAAGGGGCTGAGCCGGAGCGACATTTGCGATCGGCTGAATTGGGCGGTGCGCGTGCGGGCGCGGTGGCCGTGGCCACTGCGATATGGCTCATTTTGGTCGATATGGGTCCTGCGCATGGACAAGTGATCAATCTCGGTGGTCGCGGTTGGTCCGCAGCTGAAGGTGGACTCGTCACATCGGATCGCACGACGAACCAACTTGAGTTTGACGTCCGCGCAGGATTTGCATCCGATTACATCTATCGAGGAACGACGCTATCGGATCACAAACCGGCGGTCGGGGCCGCCGTCGAAGCGACCTTTGCTCAGGTGTACGGGGGCATTGCAGTCGCCAGTGTCAAGTTGCCGACGCAACCGGCAGCCGAAATCACGATAAACGGCGGAGTGCGTCAGAAGATCGGAGATATCGATTTCGATTTACGCGCGATCTCCTTCCTCTATCCTGGGGAAATCGGTGCGACCAACACTGATTATTGGGAAGCTGGCGTCCGTGCGGATAAACGGATCGCCGAATCGATCCGTGTCGCTGCAGGTTTCGCCTATTCGCCAAACGTCTCCAACACCGGTGCCTGGAGTAAGTACGCGGCGGCCGGTTTGGGTTACGACGTGCCAAGCAGTCTGCTTCCGCCGGACATCGGCATGTCGTTCACCGGGGGCGCCGGCTATTCCTGGTTCGGCAATCAATCTCAGGAACTCGGCGGCTTTGCGCTGCCCGCCTATCTCAATTGGCAAGCCGGCGTGACGTTTACCCGCAAAATCTTCAATCTCGACCTACGCTATTATGACACCAATCTCTCGAAGGGAAATTGCTTCGTCTTGACTGGCGACCCGAACGCACATCCGGGCGGCAGCATTGATCCTGTCACAAACCCCGAAGGTCTGGCCTCCCGTTGGTGCAGCGCCACCATTGTTGCCAAGTTCTGGTTTGCTTTGAATTAGCCACAGCCTTTCACTAATTGGCTTTCCCATTGCGTTTTCCATTTGATCGGCCGGATCGTATGGTCGCGCCATGCCGCGGTTCACGCATGACGGGGTCGAAATAGCCTTTCTCGATGAAGGGGAGGGCGAGCCAGTCGTGCTCGTGCATGGTTTCGCCTCAAACAAAGAGGTGAACTGGGCCGCCCCAAGCTGGATGACGACCCTGACACGCGCCGGACGCCGTGCGATCGCGCTCGACAATCGCGGCCATGGCGCCTCGACCAAATTGTATGACCCGGCGGCCTATCATAGCGCGATCATGGCGGAGGACGTGCGGGCTTTGCTCGATCATCTCGTGCTGTCCCGCGCCGATGTCATGGGCTATTCGATGGGTGCGCGCATTGCCGCTTTCCTGGCGTTGGCGCATGCCGATCGCGTGCGTGCGGTTGTGCTTGGCGGTCTCGGCATTCACCTGGTCGAGGGTGTTGGATTGCCGGATAGCATCGCCGACGCGCTTGAGGCGCCGTCGCTTGCCGACGTCACCGATCCGACCGCTTACATGTTTCGCGCTTTCGCCGAACAGACCAAATCGGATTTGCATGCTCTCGCCGCCTGCATGCGCGGTTCGCGCCAGACACTCAGCCGCGCCGAAGCTGGGCGAATCACAGTGCCGCTCTTGGTGGCGGTCGGGGACAAGGACCAAGTCGCGGGCTCGCCAGAGGCGCTCGCCGCCCTCATTCCGGGGGCACGCGCTCTGAGCATCCCCGGTCGAGACCACATGCTGGCAGTCGGCGACCGGCTATTTAAATCGGCCGTGCTCGACTTCCTCGCCAACCAACCTTAACTAGGCCATTGAACTTGTTACATAAGTCATTGGCCCATCACGATCCTCTTGGTTTGCCCATGTCATTCCCCAATATGGTAGAAGGTCCGCCCGTTCCTGGAGACTTTGCAATGGCGCAGCATCAGGTGAAGCCGGCCCTCGACAAGCTCGACCCGGTCTGGGGCCGCATCCGGCGCGAGGCCGAAGACAGTGTGCGACGCGAACCGGAGCTCGCGACGTTCATCTATTCGACGGTGCTCCACCACAACACGCTCGAAGCGGCGATCGGCTATCGCTTGGCCGGCCTTATCGATCATCCGACATTATCTGGGGAATTGATCCGTCAGGCCTACGCTGACGCGTTTGAGGATGTTCCCGCCATCGGCGATGCCTTCCGCGCCGACATCATGGCGACCGCGGATCGCGATCCCGCCACCCGTCGCCTGATCGAGCCTTTGCTCTATTACAAGGGCTTCCACGCCATCCAAACCTATCGTTTGGCGCACTGGCTATGGAGCAAGGGACGGCACGATTTCGCGCTCTACCTGCAAAGTCGTTCGTCGGCGGTGTTTCAATGCGATATTCATCCGGCGGCCAAGATCGGGCGGGGGATTTTCTTGGACCATGCTACGGGGCTCGTCGTCGGCGAGACGGCCGTGATCGATGACGACGTCTCCATGCTGCACGACGTGACGCTTGGTGGCACCGGCAAAGAGGCCGGCGACCGGCATCCGAAAATTCGTTATGGCGTGATGATTGGCGCCGGCGCCAAAATCCTCGGTAATATCGAGGTCGGGCATTGCGCTCGCATCGCCGCCGGCTCGGTCGTCATCAAGCCGGTGCCGAACAATGTCACCGTTGCCGGGGTGCCCGCCAAAGTAATCGGCGTCGCCGGCTGTCCCGAACCCGCGCGTTCGATGGATCAAATGTTTCATGATGATCCAAATGTTTCTGAACTATGACAGATGATCGCTGCCGTTGGTCGCATGCCTCGCCCGGGGCAGCGATTTTGCAATCAGGATGATTTCCGAAGCTCGCCGAAGCTCACAATGAGCTTTCGCAAATTGGTCGGGAGACACGCGGTGGATGTCCAGGAAGTTCGTAAGCTCGACGCTTACCTAAAAAAGCTGTTCGGCAATGCCCGTATCCGCGTGGTTCCGCGGCCGAAGAAAGAAGATTCGGCCGAGGTCTATGTGGGCGACGAGTTTATTGGCGTGTTGTTTGTCGACGATGAGGACGACGAGCGCTCTTATAATTTTCAGATGGCTATTCTCGGCACCGACCTTGAATAGCACCGATCTCGAATAGCCGGCCTCATCGTCGCTCGGGACGCAGTTGCGCCGCCAGGCGGTCGAAACCTGCGGCGACGCTTCGCCAATCGTTGAGCCAATCGCGTGGA
Source organism: Xanthobacteraceae bacterium (assembly GCA_049650505.1). Classification (GTDB taxonomy): domain Bacteria; phylum Pseudomonadota; class Alphaproteobacteria; order Rhizobiales; family Xanthobacteraceae; genus BOG-931. Next base: position 7,625 of record JBASAH010000142.1, on the reverse strand, counting down.
AAGCGGATGGTGATTTGAGCGCCGTCCAGAGTGCGCTCACTGATGCAGGTGCCGCGAACGGCGCCGATCTGGTGCGTGCAGCGGGCAAAAAACTCTTGGGGATTATTTCCGAAATAGACCAGGTCTTCGCCGTCATAGGGTGTGCCGCTACGGAATGGCAGAAAGGCGAGGCCGTCCGGACCGGCGTTCGCTTGGGCCGCGACATAGCGCGGATAAATCGTTCGCAGGCGTTCGAGCGGCGCCAGCACACCGCCCGATCCGGCAATCGTCACGAATAACCGATCGTTTTCGGCGTCGCTGACCGCGGCGATCGCGTTCTCGGGAGTGACCGGCGGTTTAGCGCGCGGCCCGCCGCTGTTCAGTGGCGGCGACAGCGCCGGCCAGGAAAACACCAGATCGACGCGTTCGTGCGCTCCGGGATGGCGCTGCACGCCCTCGCGTATGGCCGCCGGCGGAATTTCGAACAAAACCCCGGCGATAGTGATTGGCAGCGCCGGGGCGTCGATCGTCACCGGCTCGCTCGGCCAGCTCGGCCATAACACATAGGAAACGAACGCCGCAGCGGTGGCGACCACAAGCACGATAAAGGCAAAAGGCCAAGTGAGCACGGCGCCGTGACGACGGCGCGCTTTTGCCATTGTTCTTGGGATGGCAGTTCTTGGAATAACATGCGCAGTCATGCGGCTGCCGGCTCCGCGCGAATCAACGCGGACAGTATCGCATCGGCTTACTAAGGCTTGCTTGCTACGGTTTGCTTGCAGCTGGTGGCGCCGCGGTTTGCGCGGCCGATGTGGGCTTTTCGGACGCGGGCCTTACCGTCGCGGTTATTTGCGCCGCCAGGGTTGCTGCGATTTTGGCATGGGCGGCCGCATTAAAGTGGATGCCGTCCCATTGGTAAAAATCCCGCGGCACCGGGTCCGGATCGTAGACGAGGACGCGGATGCCGCGCGCGTGCAGCCGCCGCTTCATCGCCTCGATATTGGCTGTGCGAGCTTCCCTGCTGCCGAAGAACCGCAGATCGTTGCCGCCCGGCTGTAAAATCACGATGTCGGTGCCCTTCGGCACGGCGGCATCCAGGCGGTTACGCATGCCGGCAGTGACATCGCCGTTCTGCCCGGCATTGGTGACATGGGCGTCGATGCCTTTTTTGCGCAACAGCCCCTCGAGGAGCGCCGGATAGGCATTCTGCGCGCCGACGCCCAAGCCCGATGTGTTGCTGGCGCCGATCGCCACGATATTGAGTGCCTGGGCTTGGACGGCGGATAGAAGCGCCGCAACGAGCGCAAAGATCGCGGTGCGAGCAAAGCCGCGCGAGGTCATGAGCCAAACTCCAAGACGAAACTGGGAATTGCTGGCCTTATGCTATTTTGGTAGCGGCAGGCGCTGCGATCTGCAATCGTTTTGCCTTTGCACTTGGCTTTGCACTTGCCTCTGTCGGGCCAAATTGAGTTGGCTTGCCTGCCGCGCGACCATGGAACCGCCATGATCTATGAACTCGACGGAATGCGCCCAGAATTTCCGGAAAGCGGGCGTTATTGGATCGCGCCGAGCGCGACGCTGATCGGCAAAGTCCGGCTCAAAACCGACGCCAGCGTCTGGTTTGGCGCTGTGCTGCGCGGCGATAATGAGTGGATCGAGCTCGGCGAACGCTCGCAGATTCAGGACAACGCCACGTTACATACCGATCCTGGATTCCCGTTGACGATCGGGCCCGACTGCGTGATCGGCCACAATGTCATCCTCCATGGTTGCACCATTGGCGCCAACAGCTTGATCGGCATGGGCGCGATCCTGCTCAATGGGGCGCGTATCGGCGAAAATTGCTTGGTCGGCGCCGGCGCACTCATCACCGAAGGCAAAAATTTCCCGGACCAATCGCTGATCGTCGGCGCGCCGGCGCGCGCGGTGCGCACCCTTGATGAGGCCGCCATCAAAGGGATCGCCGCAGCAGCCGACATTTACGTGCGGCGCTTCAAGCAATACGCAAAGAACTTAAAGCGGGTTGGCTAGGCCGGTCGGGAGTAAGCCCGCCAATAACGGCCGATCACCGCGGCTTAAGTTTACAGCGGTGATAACAAAGGGCGCAGTCCATACATGATCGAAAAAACGTAAGCCCCGCTGCGGGATTGGCAGCGGGGCCTAGAGGTTCAAGAGCCCGAACAAGGCGAAGGGCTCATTTATTGAATATCACAGATCGACTAACCTAGAAAGCCAAGTCCATCCGTTCAGGACGGACAAGAATCTAAGCCGCTACAGAAAGAAATCGTCGCGCTTCCCGGCTTGTCTCGCAGTGAGCATGCCGCGCTCTCTATAGCCTCATCGGAGACTTCGTAGGTGAGGATATCCTCTTCAGCGATGTCAAATCCAACTGTGGTGTTGTTCATGTCAATGGTTCCTTGCCGCCCGTATTCAATATTGCAGAAGGCGAAAATGTCTGCAACGGCCTCTCGGTCACTTAATGCGGGCGAAGCAGTAATCGCAAATCCGGCCGTCATGTCTGCTGATGACCCACGGCGGGCTTCGAAGTGCGTTTCGCTGATCCCTCTCATGGTAGTGACGCCCATACTTCGCTTCCATTGCCGCCTTCCGCCGCTGGCGCCAAGTCGCCGGCGGTGCACCGACCTCACGGGGATCAAATTCACTTCAACGGCAACTTACAATCGTTATTGGCCGCTTTCCGCCGGCCGAGGACGGGACAGAAAACGTATCCTCATTCCAATGACACGGTGCACGGGCAACTGAGCCAGTCGCCTCTGCGGCGGATAGAGGTTGCGGATAAGCCGCAACGAAAGTGTTGTTACTGTATCCGCCCTCACCATAGGGCCCGCCCCAGCCCCAGCCGCCAAGCAAGATCTGATTTCTCTGGAACGGATGAGCGAAGTGACCGCCGTGATGAGAAACGAAGTGACCCCCGTGATGAGAATGGCCCCCGCTTGACCCGCCACCGCCGCGAGCCATAGCGGCCGAACTTACGCCCAATGCTGCAATGGCCATTAATAACACGAGACTTTTGTTTAGCATTTGCTCTGCCTCCCCGAAAATTGAACTACGTTCAATGACCGCATTATCAACGCTGCAATTAGCTAAAAGTGCCGGGGATTCTTAGCTAGCTTCAAAAAGTTGCGGCCGGCTCTTGGGGGAGAGCCGGCCGCCGCGAACCCGGTCGGGGACGGGGAGGGGTGGGGACGTGACCGGGAGCGCGTTTCCTTCTGTCGTTGATTCAGCGCGACGAGGCAGTGGCCGGCGCCGCACGCGGCTCGCCGAGCGAAACCCAAACGTTCGGATCGGATTGCGACTGGCGCTTCACGAAGAGGTAGCCGGTGTCCGACCACAGCAAAACATCGTTGGTCTGATTGTCGAGGATGTACTCGCCCCTATCGGTTTCAACGGTAAGGATGGCGTGGCCGTTGCCGTTCTGGTCGCGCACGACCGTCATCAGCAGCGCCTCGCGCGGCCAGCCGGCCGCGATCAGCACCTTGCGCTTCTGCAATGCGTAGTCCTCGCAATCGCCGTAACCGTCGTCAGGATAATTCCAGCGTTCGACGACACCCCAATGATCCATATCGGTCATCGGCTTGACGGATGTGTTGACCGCAACATTGATGCGCTTGAGCTCGGCCCAAGCGCGCGCCGACAGCCCCACGTCGCGCGGCAGCGAAGGCCCTGTGTCGCATTCGGGCGCGTACTCGATGCAAAATTCGGCCCAGCCAATGGGCGGTGTGGTAACGGCGCCGACGGCGATAAATGCCGCACGCTCTTGCGCCATGCTGGCCGTTGGCGCGGTGAGCAGCGCTGCGAGCGACGTCAACAGAACGACGCCCGCGGCTGCACGACGCCTGCCGATGGCTCCTGTGACGGAATTCATTGTGACCCCCTCCCTTATTCTTGGGGTCACGGTTCGCACAAAGCTTTTGCGGCGCCGCTAAGCTAAGCGAATCAATTTTAATTAAAACGCCGCGAGTCTCTGCGGAGAAATGCTCAACTCCCGCGGTGTGATTCCTCGCCGCTGATCGAGTTTTTGTCCAATTCTCGATGCGCAGAAGCTCGAGACTGAAATGGATTCTCCTCAGCGCACAATTAGCGTTGACGGTCATTAAGCCTAATCGAACGTTGCGATTGGCGGCCGGTAGGTCGCCGCCTACGGTGGCGTCACGAATACGGGAGGCGAAGGGGCGTGACCGCGCCGAGGTGTGCCAACGGTCTTGCGAAGACACGAACTCGGCGTCGATCGCGGTAAGCCGCAAAGGCCGCGAAGTTGCAAAAGGGAGGACTGCGGTCCTCCCTTTTTGTTTTGAAAAACACCGCTTGTGAGCGCAGTCCCTTGTTCCTGACGGCGCAGCAGCCTATTTCGGCCGTCAGGTGTCACCTTGAGCGAACAGTCCGAGCCCAATCCCGCAGAGCCGATCTTCAACATTCCGGCGGCAGTTGTCGCGACCGTCGGCGTGCTCGTGCTCGTCCACGCCGTCCGCGTTTTTCTGCTGAGCGATCAGCAGGACTTCGAATTCGTCCTGACCTTCGGCTTTATTCCAGCGCGCTATGGCGGCGATGCCGTCCTGGGCGGTGCGCTTCCGGGCGGTTTTGCCGCTGATCTGTGGACCTTCTTCACCTATGCCTTTATCCACGCCGAGTGGACGCATTTGGGGCTCAACCTGGCCTGGCTGATCCCGTTTGGCAGCGTGCTGGCACGCCGGTTCGGCGTCTGGCGCTATGTTCTGTTCATGCTGACGACGGCAGCGATTGGGGCGATGGCGCATCTCGTCAGCCATCTCGGCGCGGTCGAGCCGATGATCGGCGCATCCGCGGCGATTTCAGGCGCCATGGCGGGCTCGATGCGCTTTATCTTTCAGCGGGAAGGGCGGGTCGGCTTTTTCCGTGATCCCGGCAGTCTGCATCACTTGCCGGCACAACCGCTCGGCGCGACGCTTCGGGATCGGCGCTTCTTGCTCTTTCTCGCAACTTGGATCGGCCTCAATGCGCTGGTCGGGTTCGGCACAATCTCCTTCGGCGCGGAGGCCGGACAACAGATCGCCTGGCAAGCCCATGTCGGGGGGTTCTTCGCCGGCCTGTTTTTATTCGCCGCTTTCGATCCAGTGCGGCGGCCAGTGGAATCTTCCGCTGAGCCAAGCATTTAATTCCGATCTCGAAAGCATTTTGGCATCGCACTCGGTGCGCCGCAGCGCGCACCCGGCCGGTAATTTGTGGAACCGTACACAGCCCAGGAACATTAGCCTTATTAGTCTCGCGGTCGCTGGTCGCCGCAAATAGCCCGGCAAAGCGAGGCCTAGGGAGGGTCCGATGACCGTCAGTATTATTCTCGCGGCCAAGGGCCGTGAGGTTGCCACCACGGAACCTAGCGTGACTTTGAAATCTGCCGTGGCGCTGCTCGCAGAAAAGCGCATCGGTGCGGTGCTCGTTCTCGGCGCCGATCATCGCATCGTCGGTATTCTTTCGGAGCGCGACATCGTCCGCGCCATGGCTGAACGCGGCGCTGCGGCGCTCGACGAACCGGTAAGCGTCTCGATGACGCGCAAGGTCTCGACCTGCACTGAGAGCGAAACTATCGCCAGCCTCATGGAACGGATGACGGAGGGAAAATTCCGCCACCTTCCCGTGGTCGATCAAGGCCGCCTAGTCGGGATTGTGTCGATCGGCGACGTGGTCAAGTATCGCCTCCAGGAGATGGAGCGCGATTCCGCGGCAATGCGCGATTATATCCTCACCGCTTAGCGGGTCAGAACTTGGCGAGTCAGTGGCGAAGGCGGCGTCGCCGGCGCGGCGGCGCATTCCCCGCGTAGCGGCGAACCGCTATGATTGTCCCGACATAAGGGAGAGCATCATGCAGCCGCGCGGCGTTGCCGGCGTGATCTTGTGCATCGCTGTATTGGCAGTCACAATCTGCAATTCCACCGTGCAGGCCGCCACACGAATCCGCCTTGCGCAAACTTCGAACGTCACGAACTGCATGATGTTGTGCAATTCCCAAGCGGCGAACTGCCAGACGACGTGCATTATTCCCGGTTCGCTGCCGACCGGCGCCGCCACGACCGGCAGCAATGCCAACCTGAATACGTCGTGTCAGCTCAACTGCACGACCCAGCAAATTTCCTGTCAGACCACTTGCGCGCGCACTTCGCCGTCGCAGTAGGATCAAATCACCCGCGATCAGCTTAGGTCGGCGATGGATTCGGTGATCGAGTCGATCGCCTTTTCCGTTGCGGCCCGCCCGACCGCAATGGATTCCGCGGCGCGATGAAAATCGAGCCAGCCGATGTGGCCGATGCGCGGCGTGATATGGACGTCCGGCGGATCGCCGGCAAGCCGCATGCGGGTAAGACGGTCCTGCATGATGTTGAACGATTCCACCATAACCGTGGAAAAACTTGGCCGGCTGTCGCCCGAGATGATCTGTCTCTTGAGCGCGCGCTCGGCGCTGAATATGCCGCGCAGCCGCGCGAAGCCATTGCGCGCATGCTCAACCACCGGAACTGGCGGGGCGTCGTCCAAGGCCGAACCGTGGCTCGCAATCGTGGTGCCGCGGCCAAAGCGGTCGGCGTCCATATTGATGGCGATGACCACGCGGGCGCCCAGCGCGCGTGCAGCAGAAACCGGAACCGGATTGACCAGGGCGCCGTCGACCAGCCAGCGGCCGCCGAGATAAACTGGCGGAAAAATACCTGGCAAAGCGTAGGAGGCGCGAACGGCGAGCGACAGCGAGCCGCGCGTCAGCCACACTTCGTGTCCGGTCCCGATCTCGGTCGCGATCGCCGCGAAGCGGATCGGCATATCCTCGATCATCGTCTCGCCGATCGACTCCTGTAGCCGATTGGCGAGCCGGCCGCCGCCGATGAGACCTGAGCCGCCGATGCGCACATCCAGATAGCTGATAATGCGCCGCATGGTCAGTGAGCGCGCCCAGTCCTCCAGCTTGTCAAGCTGATCGGTCCCGTAACAGCCGCCGACCAGCGCGCCCATCGAGGTGCCGACGATGATATCGGGCTTGATGCCGTGCGCCTGCAAAGCACGCATCACGCCGATATGCGCAAATCCCCGCGCCGCGCCGCTACCGAGCACAAGCCCGATCGAGGGTCCGCCGCTTTTGACGCCGACGTGACCGGCATCAACGGTTTTGTTTGGAATATCGACGCTGGTCACACAAAATCCTCGCGGCTCGGCCGATCCTGATCGATTGCCGAGTATATTGCGGAGTTTATTGCCGCAATCTATCCAACATATGGTGAACGAGGCCGCAATTTGGCCAGAGGTCACACCATAGCCGGTACCTGGTATTAGGCAGCAGGCTTGAAATTGCCGCGATTGCGACTGAGAAAAATCCCATGCTGGGGCAGGAGTTGGTTGGGCGGCAGTTGGGCGGGCGGCTGTGCTGGTTGTGGAGCCGGGCCATTGCAGCACGCATCGCAGCAACGGCCAGTCTGGCTGCCATGACGCTATTTTTGCTGCCAGCGTCAGCGCCGGCCCAGGTGCACAATCTTGTCGCTCCGCAATCGGTTACGGCGCCGGCGGCGGGGCCTGCGACCGGATCACCCGGCGCGACGATTGTTGCGCCGATGCCGGCGGCGCCACCTGGAACGTCGCCGGTCGCGCAAGCGGCGCCCGCCGTTCCGGCC
>JBASAH010000141.1:0-2395 GCA_049650505.1 Xanthobacteraceae bacterium | reverse complement strand
GCGCCGAAGTGATCGCGGTCGGCCGCGGCTATGGCTTGGCCTGTCTGACCGGCGCACGCGCCGCAGCCGACGCCGAAATTGTCGTCTTCATGGATGGCGACGGCGCCGACGATCCCGCGGCGATTGCCGCGCTGATCGCGCCGATTCAATCCCGCAGTTGCGATTTCGTCATTGCCTCGCGCACGCGTGGCACGCGCGAACCCGGCAGCATGGCTTGGCATCAGCTTCTCGCCGGGCGCGTCATCGGGTTTTTGATCGGACTGCTCTACGGCGTGCGCTATACCGACATGTGCGCCTTGCGCGCCGTCCGGCGCGACACGTTGCTCACGCTCGGCATGCGCGAGATGACCTATGGCTGGAATCTGGAAATGCAGATGCGTGCCGCGCGCCTTGGCCTCCGCGTGCGCGAGGTGCCGGTCGATTATCGCCGCCGCATCGGCGGCCAATCCAAAGTAGCCGGCTCGCTGCGCGGCTCGCTCAAAGCCGGAGCGAAAATCCTATCTACGTTCGCCCGCGTTGCGATGGAGCGCAAGCGCTTGCGCGGATGATGGCGTATCCCGGGCAGACCCGGGAACGCAACAAACTCTGTTTCTCGACTGCCGAGTTTGCGAAGACCCCGGATCAGCGGTGCACCGCTATCGCGCTGCACCGCGTTCGGGAACAGTCAACTCGTCAAAATATGCTTGTCGGGATCGAGCCAGAACGCCCACACCGCCGCGCCGATGACGAGGAGAACGGCGGCGACGATGAACGGCGCCTGCCAATTGCCGAACTGCACCAAGAAGCCGAACACGATCGGCGACAGCGCGCCGCCGATATTGCCGGCCATGTTCATCATGCCGGAGACTGTGCCGGAATATTTGCCGCCGGTGTCCATCGGCACCGCCCAAGATGGTCCAATGGTGCATTCCAAAAAGAACATCGAAGCGGTCAGGCAATAGACCGCAATGTAAGCGTCCTCGGTCAGTGCCGCCGGCACGATAAACACGGCGCAGCCCAGAAGGCCGGTGATCGCCACGACGCGCCGGCCGATCTTAGGGCTGCCGGTGATCTTCAAAAGATAATCGGTCGCTAGGCCGCCCACGGTGTCGCCGACCACGCCCGCCCATAGCGGCAGCGATGCGAACAGCCCGACCTTGAGCAGCGTGAAATGCCGAAAATCGACCAGATAGGACGGCAGCCAGCTCAAGAAGATCCACAGGCAGTACACGTAGGTGAAATACGCGGCCATGATCGCCCACATGTTCGGCGAGCGAAGCAGCGTGCCCCACGGCACGTTGGTTTGCTTCTCCATCGGCGGCGGCTTGATCGCGCCGGTGGCGTCGAGGCCGCGGATGCGCTCGAGCTCGGCGCGGTTCACCAGGCGATGCTCTTCCGGCAGGTTGCGGTAGCTCCGCGCCCACCACAGCGACCATAAAAAACCGACCGCGCCGCAGATCAAGAAAACCGCGCGCCAGCCGAAATAGCTCATGATCAAGACGACGAGCGGCGGCGCGATCGCGGCGCCGAGCCGGCTGGCGCTGTGGGTGATACCCTGCACGAAGCCGCGCTCGCGCTGCGGATACCAAAGCTGCATGGCGCGCGTCGCGCCGGGAAAGGCGCCGGCCTCGCCGACGCCGAACAAGAATCGCACGACCATGAACGAAGCCGCGTTGAACGCGCCGGCGGTGACCGCGGTCATGACCGACCAATAGGCGACGATGCTGGCCAAGACGCCGCGCGCGCCAAATTTGTCGGACAGCCAGCCGCCGGGAACCTGGAAAGCCGCATAGGCCCAGACGAAGGCGGAAAAGATGAACCCCATCGTGACCTTGTCGAAACCGAACTCCTTGCTGATGAGCGGCGCCGCGGTCGAGATGTTGACACGATCGAGATAGGTGATGAGGTACATCGCGCTGATTATGAGCAGGACATACCAGCGGCCCCGGCTCGGACGCACAGATACCGCTCCGGCCATCTGCTCGGACATGTGATTCGCTCCCCGTCGATTATTATTGCGCGCCGTTGTCGTTGACGCGGTTGCGCCAAATTGCCTGTTTATCGCGCGCTCGGCAAGCGCGCGGATGGCGCGGTGTTGTCAGTGTGAGGAGCCCTAAGGGGACGACGAAGCTAGTTCGGGCAAACCGCGCCGGTCTTCACCCAGGCGTCGAGCAGCGCACCGGCTTGCATTTGCGTGCCCGGCGCGGGGCGGCGATCGCCGCCAGGCGCCCAGGCCCAACCGACCAAGTGATCGTCGTCGACATGATGCACGATCTGGTCCAGCGAGCGGCCGCCATTGCGCGCCGGATCCTTGATCTGCGTGCAGATATCGCCCAGCGACTTGTCCTGCCAACCCATCTCCCGGGGTGCCAGATGCCAGTGCGGATGGCCCGGCACGCCGGCCGGATCGAAATTG
>JBASAH010000140.1:0-2129 GCA_049650505.1 Xanthobacteraceae bacterium | reverse complement strand
GTCGGCCAAAGGCGGCATCGCCCAGAGTGCGCAAATCCTCATAAGCGCGATACGACTACCATTGGCTGTCACATCGGCAATGTCGTGGGCTCGTGGGTAATGATCGAGCGCACACTACCAACGGCATGCTGCGCGCGAGCAGTTCGACACTCGGCTTCAGCGACTGGAAAATCTCCGGATGCGGCATGCCGACGCGATTTTGGTTTCCTGGCTTGTCATCCAGGTCGAGACCGAACGACGCACCTGCCGCCAGCTTGATCGGTCCATCGACGAACGTGCCGATCCGGAGCTTCGGACCCTGCAGATCGGCAAGGACCGCGATCGGCCGTCCTGTTTCCTGCTCGACCCTACGAACAATATCGTAGCGCGCCTGATGGTCCTGATGCGCGTCATGGCTGAAGTTAAAGCGAAATACATCCGCCTCCGCTTCGAACAGCGCCCGGATTACATCCTCGTCGCCGCTGGCAGGTCCCAACGTTGCGACGATCTTACCCTTTCGATGACGGCGCATGAACACCTCGGCCGATTAGGCAGCCGCCCTTGGCTCCAGAATCAAAATCGCGCGGAAATCGTTGACATTGGTCAGCGTCGGACCGGTGATGACTTGGTCACCCAAAGCCTCGAAGAAGCCGTGACCGTCGTTGTCGGCCAGGCGCTCCTTCGCATTGACCCCCATAGCCGCCGCACGAGAGATCGTGTCTGGTGTAATGATTGCACCCGCGACCTCCTCTGCGCCATCGATTCCGTCCGTATCGGCAGCCAGCGCGAAGACGCCCGGCTGTTCGTTCAGATCGACCGCAAGCGACAACAGGAACTCGACGTTGCGACCGCCCCTGCCGTTGCCGCTCACTGTAACGGTAGTTTCGCCGCCAGAAAGCAGGACCAAGGGTTTTGCAGCCGGCTGGTCGTACAGGCTCGCCTGCCGGGCTATGCCTGCCATGACCCTGCCAACTTCGCGCGCCTCGCCCTCGATCGCGTTGCCGAGAATAAGCGGTTTTATGCCGGCGTCGCGCGCTGCCACGGCGGCCGCCTCCAGCGACGTTTGCGGAGTCGCAATCATGATTGTGCTGGCGCGAGCCAGAGCCGGATCGCCCGGTTTGGGCGTCTCATTCTCGGCGCGCTCCAGATGTCTCAGAGCCGCTTCCGGTTTGGTGATGCCATATTTGGCAAGCACCGCACGCGCCTCTGCGAAAGTCGTCGCATCGGCGATGGTCGGCCCCGACGCGATGACCGACGGATCGTCGGCCGGGACATCCGAGATAACGAGTGTAACCACCTGCGCCGGCGCAGCAGCCGCCGCAAGCCTGCCGCCCTTGATTGCGGAGAGATGCTTGCGCACAGAATTCATCTCACCGATATGCGCGCCCGAGCGCAGCAAAGCGTGGTTCACCGCCTGCTTGTCTTCAATCGTCAATCCTGGCGCCGGCAGACTGAGCAGCGAAGACCCGCCGCCGGAAATCAGCGCGATCACCAGGTCGTCTTCCGTCAGCCCCTGCACCATCTGAAGGATACGGGCCGCGGCGTCACGCCCCTTCACGTCGGGCACGGGATGCGCCGCCTCGACGATCTCCATTCGTTGGCACGGAACGGCATGGCCATAGCGCGTGACCACAAGACCCGTGAGGGGTCCCGCCCAATGATCCTCCAGCGCCCGCGCCATAGCGGCCGACGCTTTACCGGCGCCAACAACGACAGTGCAACCCTTCGGCGGCGGCGGCAGGTGCAGCGGCACCGACTTCTCTGGCAGCGCGGCCGCCACCGCCGCATCGAACATGGCCCTGAGCAGGGCTCGCGGTCCGCTCGTCATGTCGTCCGCCTTGTTTCGTACACCATTGGTCAAATCGCCGCCTTAGGCTCGGAAACGGGATCCATCTCAACCGTCTCCGCGAGCAGCTCCTCGGTCGAGACGTGGCCATCCAAAACTTGCTTGGCGCGGTCGCGGTCGATGTCGCCTTCCCATACTGGAATCACGCCCGTAGCCACACAGTTACCGATCAGGTTGGATACCGCGCGAGCGATGCCCATGAACCAGTCCACCGACAGAACGAGCACGAGACCGATCGCTGGTATCACCGGAATCGCTGAGAGCGTGGCAGCCAGCACCACGATCGCAGAGCCTGGTACGCCAC
>JBASAH010000139.1:0-1795 GCA_049650505.1 Xanthobacteraceae bacterium | reverse complement strand
AGTCCGGCGGTATCGAGATGCCAGGCCACATCCTTCACTCCGACCATGGGGATCAGCCGGAACGACGGCTTGAATGCCGCGACGCCGCAAAACGCCGCCGGGCGGATCACCGACCCTGCGGTTTGCGTGCCGAACGCGATCGGCACCATGCCGGCGGCGACGGCGGCAGCCGATCCCGCCGACGAGCCGCCCGGTGTATGGGCAAAATTGCGCGGATTGCGCGTCGCCGACGGCACCAGCGAGGCGAATTGCGTCGTCACCGTTTTGCCGATGACGATGCCGCCGGCTTGACGCGTCAGCACCACCACGCTGGCATCGGCAGCCGGGCGGTGGCCGGCATAAACCGGCGAGCCGTATTGCGTTGGCAGATCGGCGGTAGCGAAAATATCTTTAAAGGCAACCGGCAAGCCACGCAGCGGCAAAGCCGCAAGCCGCGCATCGTCAGCGGCGACGCGCGCCCCGGCAACGTCAAGTGCAACGAAGGCGCCGATCTCCTTCTCGCCTGCGTCAATGGCTTTAGCGCACAGCTCGACCGCGGCGCGCGGGGTCAGGTCGCCGTTTTCGATACGGCGGGCAAGATCGAGGGCGGAGAGCATCACCTGCGTCATCATGCACGCTCGATCAGGGCGACGATCCCCGTCGTCGCTCGGCGTACGTAGGGAAACGCGATCAAGCCGGTTATCGACGCGATCGGCCAGCCGATGAAAAAAGCCGACAGCCAGCGCCCGACGAAATCGGCCCGTAGCCCAATATTGCTGAAAGTGACGACGCAGCTCACCACGAACACAACGATGCCCGTCGCCAAAATTGGAAAAATATACTTGGCTTTGCCTTCCATGCCCGGCCCTCGCCGTCGGACCGATAGGGCCAAAAAGCCGCGGCCGGATCAAGGTGTCAGGTGACAGGCATCAAGGGTCAGGCCCGCTGATGCCTATCCCTGATCCCCGTATGGTTAACGCATTGCTGCACCGGCGATCATTGAGCCGTTCTTAACCGAATTCCTCACATTGTCGCGTTCATGACGCGTGGGGTTCAGTGGTCGCTCGTCTGCTTTATCGTCTTCCTCGCGTTGCTCGCGCTGGCTGGCTGCAGCCATTATCTGTTCGCCGAGCGCGAGCCGTGGCGGCATGATGCGGAAATCGCCTGCATCAATTCGGGCGCGGTAAAAGATACGCCGCAGCGCGTGCGCATTTCATCGATTGGCGGACCGGGGATCTGCGGCATGGATTATCCGATCCGGGTCGCGGCACTCGGCGATAATCCGCCGCTCGCCTATGACGCCGAGCCGCCGCGGCCTCCCAACGCCATTCCATCGGGCGCGGTGCAGGACCTTGCACGAGGCCTGCCCCCGGCCGTGTCGCAGGGTTGGCCGGATGCCATGTCGCGGAAAGCGCGGCCGACCCCAGTACAGCCAACCCCAATGCAGTCGATCCAGTCGAGCACGATTCAATCGCGCGCGCTGCCGCCAGTGCAGTCGAGCGGCCCGCAATACGATCCTTACGCCGATGCCCGTTATGCTGCGCCGTCGCGGCGCGCAGTGATAGCGCCTGGAATTGCGCCTGGCCAAGCCGCTCAACCGCTCTCACTCTATCCGCCCGGACTAGCGCCGCCCGACGAGGACGATGAAGAGATCGGCATTCCCGGCGGGGCGCCGCATCCCTATTACGGCGGTCCGCAAGCGCCGTACGTGCCAGGCGCGGAACGCAATTCGGGCGCCGCCACGCCATCGCCAACACTGCCCTCGCAGCCGCCGCCGCTTGGTCCGCCGCGCGGGCCATTGGTGACGGGCTCTGCC
>JBASAH010000138.1:0-2739 GCA_049650505.1 Xanthobacteraceae bacterium | reverse complement strand
CGACGTGCCCGCGCTGCTGCGCGCCCACGGCACGCGCAGCGATCAGATCGGCGCCATCGTCGCGGCGCGCGGCCTCGATGTCTATTTTTGAGCGCGTTGGCCGGTAGCCCGCGCTCCTTCGCCGGTTAGGAAGACCGTAATAGCTAGTAGCGGTACGGTTCGACCTCCCAGAGCGGGAAGGCCGACAGCACATGCGGCGCGTTGGCAGGCGTTGCGGGATGCAAATAGGAGCGGTCGAGTTTGCTGAAGCTTGTCACGCCAATTAGGCCGAGTGCGCGCGTCACTTCGTCCTCCATGATTTCCAGCATGCGCACGATGCCCGCCTGACCGGCGGCCGCTAATCCGAAGCATTGCATGCGGCCGAGCCCGACCAGATCGGCGCCAAGCGCCAGCGCCTTGATAATATCGGTGCCGCGGTTGATCGCGCCGTCGACGATGATCATGGCGCGGCCTGCGACCGCCTCCACCACCTCCGGCAAGACCTCGGCCGAGCCGCGGCCGTGATCGAGCTGACGGCCGCCGTGATTGGAGACGTAGATGATCTCCACCCCATGATCGAGCGCGATTTTCGCGTCCTCGGCGGTGCCGATGCCTTTGATCGCGAACGGAATCTTGAACTTGCTTTTCATGCGTTCGACCGTGCGCCAGTCGAGCGCCATCTGGAATTCGCGGCCTTGCACGCGGCGGCGCCCCGCGGTGACATGCCGCTTGGCGAGGTCGCGCTCGCGCCGGCTGTAATGCGCGGTGTCGACCGTGATGCAAAACGCCGCGTATTTGTTTTTGATCGCGCGTTCGACGTGGTCGTCGGCCCAAGCGGCGTCGCCGCGGACGTAGAGCTGAAACATGCGCAGCGCATCGGGCGCCGCCTTGGCGACTTCTTCGAGGCCCGGATCGCAGACCGAGCTGAGCATATGCGCGACGCCAAACTCGGCCGCTGCCCTGACCACGGGTTCGGCGCCGTGCGGGTTGAAGCTTTCCAGCGAACCAACCGGGCAGAGCACGATGGGCAGCCGTAATTTGCGGCCGAGCACTTCGACCGAAGGGTTGACCTTGCTGACGTCGCGCAACACCCGCGGGCGAAGCGCAATTGCATCGAGCGCCATGCGATTGCGCCGCAGCGTCGTTTCCGTCTCGGTGCCGCCGACGATATAGTCCCAATCGTTTTGATTGAGATTGGCGCGCGCTTTGCGGACGATTTCATGCAGGGTGTAAAACTCGCTCGCCGTGGCGGCATTGACGGCGGCACGTGCTTCATCGGGATTTTGGCTGGTCATGTTTCGGCTCGACATGGTGCTGATCTGGCTCACGGGTGATTTTGCTTCGAATGAACGGCTGGTGGCGGTCCCGACAGGACTCGAACCTGTGACCTTCGGTTTAGGAAACCGCTGCTCTATCCGGCTGAGCTACGGGACCCGGTTGAGGAAATTCCTTTAGTGAAGGTGGGTGTATAGCATCCTCCGAAATCGGAGGCACCCGAAAGCACTTGATTGCCTGGGCCGGACCAAGGCCGTGTCACTCGGATCATCTTTAGCTGCGTTCGGGGCAATTTACTGGGTTGCAATGTGATTGGCGCGGATCACATCGCCCCACAGCTTGACCTCGCGCTTGAGCAAAGCGCTCGCCGCTTCGGGCGTTTCCTCGTCCTGCGGGTAGAGATCCATGCCGCCGTCGGTATAGGTCTTGCGCAGCTTGGCGTCGGCGAGCGCGACGCGCAGCGCATTGTTCAGCTTGTCGATGATCGGTCGCGGGGTGCGCGCGGGCGCCAGCAGCATGTGCCAAAAATCGATGTCGGCGTGGGCATAGCCGAGCTGGCCCATGGTCTTTAGCTGCGGCAGTCCGGCGAACGGTTTGCGGCCGATCAGCGCGTAAGCTTTGAGCTTGCCGGCATCGACCAGCGGCGTCGCGACTACGGCCGAGATCGGACCTACGTCCACTTGTCCGGCAAGCAGATCGACCAGCGCCGGACCTGCGCCGCGATAGGGCACTTGCGTAACCTTGATACCGAGCTCCTGGAAGATCAGCACCTCGGCCAAGTGACCGAACGAGCCGACGCCCGGATGGCCCACCTTGATGGTTTGACCGGACTCTTTCATCCAGCGCAGCAGCTCGTCGAAACTATTGGCCCGCAGCGACGGCCGGCCCGCAAGCGTATTCGTCGTCGTATTGACGAGACCGATCGGCGCGAAATCCTTCTCGGCGTCGAACGTGCGCTCCTGATAGAGCGTCATCCCCGCCGCCAGCGCATCCTGATGCAGCAGGATCGTGTAGCCATCTGGATCGGCGTGGGCGACCTTCGCCGCGGCAATCATGCCGCCGGCGCCGCTGACGTTTTCGACAACGATCGGCTGACCCAATGCTTTCTGCATCGGATCCTGGAGGATGCGCGCGGTCGCGTCGTCGGCGCCGCCCGGCGCGAACGCTACCACGATCGTGACGGGACGCTCCGGATAGGTCTGCGCCAAGGCTACGCTTGAGCCGGCGCTGGGCAACATACATGCGCAGAAAATCGATGCCGCGAGCGGGCGCACAAAATTCATGACTCTCCCCCTGGGCTGTCGTTTTCGTTTCTGCGGGTCCGATCAGATACCGGACAGGCGCACTCATTCAGCGCTTTTCGCGGTCTGCGCGCAAGGGACCGGTACGTCGCAGCCGACGCATGCGACCTCACGTCCTTAAGGCCGTGGGTCAGCTAACGCGCCTCTTCCGGGTGCGATTCAAAATCCGCAAGCACCGCAGCGA
>JBASAH010000137.1:0-1886 GCA_049650505.1 Xanthobacteraceae bacterium | reverse complement strand
GTCGTCGATCACGGATTCGAAGCGTTTATCGGCAAAGACCGGCCTGGTGAATTCCGGAAAGTGCTCCTTGGCGAACTCAATGACGGTGGGGTCGATCTCAACCTGGGTGAGCCGCTTCACCGCGCCGTGCTTGAGCACCTCTTCGGCAATGCCGCAATCGCCGCCGCCGACGATAAGGACGTCCTCGGCCTTACCATGGGCGAACAACGGCACGTGCGACATCATTTCCTGGTAGATGAACTCGTCCTTCTTGGAGATTTGCGTCGCCCCATCGAGCATGAGCATCTTGCCGAAGAAGCGGTGCTCGAACAGCACAAGGTGCTGATGCTTGGTGTGCAGCTCGTAAAGCACCTTGTCGACTTCGAAGGTCATGCGAAAACCGAGGTCGTCGAACAGTGTCTCTGGAATCCAGCGCGGGTTGGCCGATTTCTTGGTCCGTTTCGCGGTCGATTTTTTGGCCGAATGTTTGATCGATTTTTTCACCGTTGTTCCCCCCGCGACAGCCTGCCGGCAGATGGTGGCCCATCTTGCGCAATCAACGCAAATTCAGTCTCCGAATACGGCGAAAGCGGCTTTTGCAAAAACAAAAGGCCGGGACGAGACCCGGCCGCTTGAAGTTCGAGTTATGGTTCGAGCAGGCGCTTTGTCAGGCCCCTTGTGAGGTCTCTTTTGAGGCCTCTTGCCCGCGCAGAATTTCATTGACGTCCACGCGCTTTGCCTCAAACGCTTCCCGCAGCACCGGAATACAATTGTCCGGCTCGGCGGAGCCGCACATGAATATGTCGAGCGCGGCGTAACCGGCCTCCGGCCAGGTGTGGATGGAGATGTGACTCTCGGCCAGCACGGCGACGCCGGACACGCCGCTCGGCTGGAAATGATGCAGGTGAATGTGCAGCAGCGTCGCGCGAGCGGCTTCGACACAGCGCCGCAACGTCGCCTCGATATGATCGATGTCATTGAGCCGCTTGGCGCCATGGAGGTCCACGATCAGATGCACGCCGGCGCAGCGTACGCCATGGCGCATGGCAAAGTGGTCCTTGGAGGGAAATTCCTGACGGCTTTCTGCCGCCGCCGAAGCCGCCACTTTCAATTTTGTCTTGCGGTCTTCCTTGCGGGCGGTACTTGGAACGCCCAAGCCCTTCACCGATCGCAAGAGGGCGTTCTGACTCATGCCGTCCTCCCCAATCAGGGACAACAATCCGAGATGCCGGCGGACCGACGTCACGGCAAGCGAAAGCCGCTCGATCAGTCCACGCGAACCGACCAACAGCGGCTGAATCCCCACATAAATGCAATCAGCGGGGAGTCAAGCAGATTCTGCAACGAAACCTTTAACGCTTGGTCACGATTGTTGTTGCGCGACGTGAAGAATTTGCAAGTTGGAATGGCGTGCCGCCGCGACTCTAACGTCTTTGCGATCTCGCGGCTTGCTCGCTCTCGAGACGAGCGCCGGATCTCGATCAGGTTCGGGTGAGACGCCATGCGTCAGAGCCCGACAGGGGAAGCCACGCCCGACGCTTATCTCCTAATTTCTGGCGGGTGGCTCGATTATGAAAACCCGCATCCCTCAGTGCTTTCCGCCACCGTCTAGCGGGTAACCGGTGCTGCCTCCATTTGGGCAACATTCCAGTCGAGGTTCGGCCCCGAGACGGGCTATGATGTGGCGAATTTCAAACCGGCGGCCGGCGAAGTCTTAAGCCGAACCCGGATGGAATTCGAGAAGCGCAGAGGGAGAGGGATAATGAAGCGAAGTTTGGCAGCCGCGGCCTTCGTGGGGATGGCGGCGTTAATGCCGGTGCAACAGGCATCGGCACAGGATCCCGTCGCCGGAGCGATCGTCGGTGGCGCGCTTGGCGGCATAATCGGCGGCGCGGTCGGTCGTGGCG
>JBASAH010000136.1:0-4792 GCA_049650505.1 Xanthobacteraceae bacterium | reverse complement strand
ACGTACAGCGTTTGGCGGCCGGTGAGCGTGCGCCAGGGCACTAGCCGCTCGACGTTCATGCACCAGGCGGAGTAGGCGCGGCCGTCGTTGACCATGCCGCTCCAGCACGGGCTGATGAGCAGGCGCTTCGGCTGGCGGGTGATGTCGCCGAAGTTCATAGTGACGCCGCGCACCCCTTCGGCGAGGTCGGTGAGCGGCAGGCCGACGCGCTCCTCTTCATGATGGAAGGCCTGCCAGCAAGCTTCGCCGTTGGTCTCGGGCGCGGTCAATAGCAGCGTGTTGCACGCGTCCAGCACGTCCTCGAGACTCGGATAACGTTTGCCGCCCCACTCGACGCAACGCATGTGCCTCGGGTCGGGCATCGGCATAACGGGATTCTCGAGCATTTGGTCGTACTGCGGCTTGATCGCGACGTGCACGCCGTTAGCGGAGAGGCCGTCTTCGCGCGCCAGCGGCCCAAACGAGATGAATTTGTTGTAGATGTTCGCGTAGTCGCGCTCGACCACCCGCAGATGCGGCATGGTCTTGCCCGGCACCGGCGCGCACTCGCCCTCGGCCCAGTCGAGGACCTGCGGCTGCGCCAGTTCGTCAGGCGTGTCGTGCATGAGCGGCGAGGAGACCAGGTCGCGCACCGGCTTGGGAAAGGCGAGCGGCGCCATTTCGCTCACCTTGCGCGCGAGCAGCTTGAAAATGTCCCAGTCCGTCTTGGATTCGAACACCGGCGGCACCGCTGCCCCGAGATTGTGTATGAACGAGTGCAGGTCGGTCGAGTTGAGGTCGTTCTTCTCGTACCAGAAGGCCGTCGGCAGCACGATGTCGGAGTAGAGCGCCGAGGAATCCATGCGGAAATTGATGTCGACCACCAGGTCAAACTTTCCGCGCGGCGCCGGGTCGCGGTACTGCACCGTGCGCGTCTTGCCCTTGGCGCGATCGTCGGCAATGGCGTTGTCGTGCGTCCCGAGGTAATGGCGCAAGAAGAATTCCATCCCCTTGGCGCTCGCCGAGATGGCGTTGCCGCGCCAGATGAACCACACCCGCGGCCAGTTCTCCTCGGCATCCATATCGTCAACCGCAAAGCGCAGCTTCTTGTCCTTGAGCTGCTCGACGACGCGCCCAACGATCTCGTTGTCGGTCTTCGCGCCGGCGCGCTCGGCCTCGGCCACGATGTCGAGCGGATTGCGGTTGAAGTGCGGGGCCATAGGCATCCAGCCACAGCGCACCGCCTTTGCCAGGAGGTCGATAGCATGGCCCTTGGCCCAGCGCGGCTTTGGGCTCGTCAGGCCGTACTCGGTGAACTCCCGCTCGTAGCGCCACTGATCGCTATTGGCGTAATGCCAGGTCGGCGACTGCACACGCCGCGGCGGCTTGAGCCAGTCAAGGGCGAAGGCGATCGTCCCCCAGGGCGCAAGGGGGGCAAGCTTTTCCTGGCCGACGTAGTGGTTCATCCCGCCGCCGTTGCGTCCACAGCAGCCGCACAGGATCAGCGCGGTGATGGCCGAGCGGTAGATGAGATTGTTGTAGTACCAGTGGTTGGCGCTGGCGCCCACGATGACCATGGAACGGCCTTGAGTGAGCTCCGCGTTACGGGCAAACTCGCGCGCAAACCTGATCGCCGTAGCGCGGCCGATGCCGGTGAAGCGCTCCTGCCACGCCGGCGTGAACAGCGCGTTCTCGTCGTCGTAGCTCGACGGGTAGGCGCCCTCGAGGCCGCGGCCGACGCCGCACTGGGCGATCAGCAGGTCGAAGGCGGTGGTCACCAGTACCTCGCCGCCCGCCGTGGCGATGCGCCGCACCGGCACGCCGCGCGCGACGGTGGGCGTTTCAGCTTCCGGCACTCCATTGGCGAAATCGTCGAACTCCACCTGGACCACAGCATCAGATTTTTCGATGAAGCTCAGCGCTGCATCGATGGGGCTGTTGTCGAGGCCGTCCTCCTGGGACAGGTTCCACTTGCCTTTCTCGGGACCCCAGCGAAAGCCGACCTGGCCCTTGGGCATGCGCGGCTCGCCGCTTTTGGCGTCGAGTACCAGCATCTTCCAGTCGCCGTTTTCGACGTCTTTGTACCGCGCCAAGCGCTTGGCGCGCAGCAGCTGCCCCGCGCGATAACCCTTCCCATCGCGGACCAGTTCGACGAGGAACGGACAATCGGTGTAACGCTTGAGGTAATCGAGGAAATAAGGGACTTGGCGGTCGACGTAGAACTCCTTGAGGATGACGTGATTGACCGCCATCCATAGCGCGCCGTCCTGCCCCGCCTGGATCGGGATCCACTCGTCGCAGTACTTGGCGATTTGGCTGAAATCCGGCGCGAGGACTACGAACTTGGTCCCCTCGGTGCGCGCCTCCGCGATGAAGTGCACGTCCGGGGTGCGGGTCATGTTCAGGTTCGACGCCATCGAGACGATGAACTTGCTGTTGTACCAATCCGCGCTTTCGCACACGTCGGTCTGGTCGCCCCAAACTTCCGGGAATGAGGTTGGCAGGTCGGCGTACCAGTCGTAGAAGCTCATGTTCACGCCGCCGAACAGCTGGAGAAAGCGCGAACCCGCCGCATAGGAGAAAAATGACATCGCCGGGATCGGCGAGAAGCCCATCACCCGGTCCGGCCCCCACTTGCGCGCCGTGTACAGGCTGGCAGCGGCGATCAACTCCGACACGTCGTCCCACTTGGCGCGGCGGAAACCGCCTTTGCCGCGCGCCCGCAGGATGCGCGAACGCTTTTGTGGATCCTCGATCAGCGCACCCCAGGCCTGCACCGGATCGGCATGCTTGCTTTTCGCTTCGCGCCAAAAGTCGAGCAGCGGGCCGCGTACGTATGGATATTTCACCCTGATCGGGCTGTAGACGTACCAGGAGGCGGAGATGCCGCGCTGGCAGCCGCGCGGCTCATAGGGTGGCAAACCGGGCTCGAGCAACGGGTAGTCGGTCTGCTGCATCTCCCAGGTGACAATCCCGTCCTTCACGTAGATCGCCCAGGAACAGCCGCCGGTGCAGTTGACGCCATGCGTGCTGCGTATGACGTTGTCGTGCTGCCAGCGGTTGCGGTAGAACTCCTCCCACTTGCGCTCCTGCGGATTGACGATGTCGAGTATCCAGCTCATCGGAATCTCCTCGGTACATTCGCGCGAGGCTCGTCGCTGCCGCTCGGACCAAACCGGGCCATCCAACCGGGGTGGAACGTACCCGGAAACCAACCGCCGTGGTACGGACCCGTATGCTGGCCCCTTTCATCGGCGATGGTTCGATGAAAAGCGCCAGGCCCGGTGGTGGGTGCGGCCACCATCGGACGCCATACCCCATTGCGCAGCCGGTTCCGCCATCTGAAGCCCGCGACCGCCAGCAGAACAACAAGGCCCAGCGCAGCGAGACCCGCGAGTTGCCATATCGCTTCCGCCGGGCGTTCGCTCACCCCGGCCTGGCCGACGAAAGCGACCACACTCGCGCGTTCTTCGGTCGTCAGCGGGTGCTGCGACCACACGGCTTTCATGGTGGGCGTGGGCGTGCCGGCGACGAAGGCGTCGAGCCCGGCCGCTCCGCCGTAGCGCGAGGCCACTCCGGTCAGGTCGGGGCCAAGCTGCCCGCCGCCCAGGGCCCCGATGCCGCCGACGCTATGACAGGCCATGCACGGCGGCCCGCCGTTAGCAAAGCGCGCCACGCCGGTGAACAGTTCTTTGCCGATCTGAGGGTTACCCTGGACAGCAGGCGCACCCGCGGCCTGACCCGCTGTTGCGGGCGTAGAGGTTGCAGTTTCCAGAAAAGCGAGGATGGCGGTGACGTCGGAGGTGCTGAGCCCCATGTTGACCATCGGCACGTCGCGGAACTGATGCAGCAACTCGGTGGCAATCGGGTCTTTCTTGGCAAGCATTGCATCTGGTGCTGCGATCCACTGCTCCAGCCATTCGCGCGGACGCCTCGCGGTGACGCCCTTCAGGTCGGGGCCAACGAGATTGCCACTGCCTATGGTGTGGCAGGCGACGCATTTTTCCTGGAATATTTGTTTGCCGGCCTCCGCATCGGTTCCGGCAGCGTTCGCCAGGGCTGGCGCCCATATGCCTGCAATCGTCGCGAGCGCAACAATGGACACCCATCGCCCGCTCGCCATGAGCTTCTCGTTCGTCATCTGCCTGTCCTCAGAGAGATCGAGATCGGCCGTATATGATAAAGATCGATATCAGCCGTATGTTAAAGCGTAGGCCAATAGTTAAAAAACCGCAAGGGCGCCGACCGCGAAATCATGCGCCGAGACGATGGCCGAGCTTGAGGCCCGGTGGCTCCTATCGCAACCGCCGCCTGCCAATCCAGTTCCGTCATTGTCCTGACATGCCGAGGCTGACATGCCGACCCTCCGAAAGTCGGCAATCCAGGAATCACATTGAATCCAACGTGGAACCCTCAATCATGTTCCTGAGTCATTCGTCCACACGGCCTAGGAGACCATAATGGCTAAGACGCGGTTGCCCGCGTTCGTGCAGGAGCATGTGCGTCTTGGCAGGCTTGATGTTGGCGACTTAGAAATGCCGCGACTGAAACTGCTTCAGGCATCGTCGCCCGAGCTTACTGAATTCAACAACGCCAAGCACGGCGAGTTTTGGCACAGCCTGATCAATGAATCGTTCGGATCGAGCGTTCGCATTTGCCCAATTTACATCGTCTGGCGCTTTATTCTGTGGCGTCCGCGGGAGGCGGGCGGCGGCATTCTTGCTCGAGCCGACGACGGCAAGCATTGGACACCCGCCGACACCGAGTTTACGGTTAGGCTCAAGAGCGGCCACGAAGTGAAGTGGCGGACTGC
>JBASAH010000135.1:0-3649 GCA_049650505.1 Xanthobacteraceae bacterium | reverse complement strand
TCAGGGTACTGCAGGCGCACGGAATCGGCTACTTCTTCTATATCGGCGGCAATGATACCGCCGATACTCTGCGCATCATCAGCGATGAGGCACGCAAGGGTGGCTACCCGCTGCGCTGTATCCACGTCCCGAAGACCGTCGACAATGACCTGATGTGCAACGATCACACACCAGGATTCCCGTCGGCGGCGCGCTTCGTCACCCAGGCATTTGCGGGCACCAATCTCGACAACGCGGCATTGCCCGGCGTCTACCTCGCGGTCGTCATGGGCCGGCATGCGGGCTTCTTGACTGCCGCCTCGGCGCTGGCCCGGAAATATCCCGACGATGGTCCGCATCTGATCTATCTGCCTGAACGTGTGTTCGTGTTGGAGAAATTCCTCGCGGACGTGAAGGCCGCCCACGAACGCTTCGGCCGCTGCATGATCGCAGTGTCCGAGGGCATCCACGATGCCTCTGGCACGCCGGTTGTGAGCCAACTCGTAAAAAACATCGAGCGCGACGAACACCACAACGTTCAGCTCTCCGGTACCGGGGCGCTGGCTGATCTCCTCTGCGAGGAGATCAAGTCCAAGCTGAAAATCAAGCGTGTCCGTGGCGATACGCTCGGCTACCTGCAACGGTCGTTCCTCGGCTGCGTGTCCGACGTAGACCAACGCGAAGCGCGTGAGGTCGGCAAGAAGGCCGTGCAGTATGCGATGCAGGGTGCGCCGGACGGGTCGGTGACCATCCACCGAATCGGGTCCTACGCGGCTGGCTACAAGCTCACCGCGCTTACTGAAGTGACAGGCAAGACGCGAACGATGCCTGGCGCGTTCATCAGCGCCAACAGCACCGATGTTACCGATGAGTTCCGGCTTTACCTGCGTCCTCTGCTGGGCTCGGGTATGCCCGAGGCTCACCGGTTACGTTCGAATCCGGTGCAGAAAATCCTGAATGTGTGAGAATGTGCTGGATAAAATCTGTTGAGACTGAGACGGAGTGCCCCCTGCGCCCTCCGTCTCTTTTTCGTGGGACTATACCAGTTTGAGAAAGACTTTACTCAGCTCCATTAGTGTTTGAGAAAGTTGCACAATGTCCTTTATGCGACCGGGGGGTACAGGAAAATCTCTCCGCTTTTCTGCGGAGTTTTTCGGCATTACTTTTCGGCATTACCATGTCTTATCATCCCAAGGTATCAATGATAATCATACAAAAAACAGGGCTGCCAATCGAGGCAATCCTGTCGTAGATCTTTATGATGCCGCGGGGCGTCAGAGGGCCGGCTTTTCCTCGTTGGGAAACGACTTCTACCGCCCAACCTCTTTCGGGTCAGTTGCGAGACCCTCAACAATGACCCCCACAGCCACGTTCGGATCCCTGGCAACTACCCCGGCCGACACATTGGAAAGATGTTGCACACCCTCCGGCAACAATTCCGGCTTGACGTTACGGGCCCCTGGAACATCGGCGAGAACCTCCGCTTTTGTCGGCCGGGGAATCCAATCCCCCCTACCGACCTTGGTTTGCGCTGCCCGCGCCTGATCACGCTCCGTCATGTCGTTCTCCACAGAGTCAATAGTCGAATTCTGGCCCCGACATTGCTTATGCATGTACGCTATTATCAGACTTCACTCCAGGTTCTATTTTATGACGGCGGCAGTGGTCCAAAAACGACTCCCGTAGAGGAACGGCAAAAAGGTGGACGCAACCACATTGCGACGCTATCAGCGTTCAGGAAGCGCAAGGCGCTTGGATACACAACAAAAAATAAGTTGGATTTTGATTCCGCTGATCCAAAGTCCAAAAGAATTTCGTCACAGCGGCTGCGATCAGTCAAAAACAAAAGTTTGATCTGGGGGCGAGCAAATACCACATGTCAAATTCAGTTGAGTACATTCTGTTGGGCGATATTGGCGCGACCAACGCAAGATTCGCGCTGTTATCGAATGGAAACTTGAACGCAATCATACTTTGAGGTAGCTAAGTTTGAGCAATTTTCGGATCTACTAGCGATCTTCATAACGCAACATTGTCGCCAGACGCAAATCCATCAGGCGCTTCTTGCTTACTGCGGTCGGCATTTCAAAAAGCATTGGGATGTTATTTCCCGTGTCCGGCGCGGACCGAGTCAAATTGAAATCGTCTGAGAGACCTTGAGACCGGAAGCGCTAAATTTTCGGATTATGCTTTAGCCTCGCTTTAGGCCCCATCATCCGCGACATAGGCGATGCGCATGAAATTGGTGGCGCCCGGCGTGCCGAGCGGCAGGCCGGCAACGACAATGACGCGCTGGCCGGGTTCGGCGAACCGCTCCTTAAACGCGATACGGCAGGCGCGCTCGACCATATCGTTCTGGTCGCGCGCATCCTCGTCGATGACGCAATGGATGCCCCAGACCACCGACAATTTCCGCCCAGCGGCGTCGATCGGCGAAATCGCGACAATCGGGCATTTCGGCCGTTCGCGTGACACGCGCAGACCGGTCGAGCCGGAGCAAGTCCAGCAAACGATCGCGGCGAGATCGAGCGTCTCGGCGACTTGGCGCGTCGCAGCGGCGATCGCATCGGCGCCAGTTCGTTCCGGCTCGGTACGCAAGACGTGCAGCGACGGCAAATAGGTGCTGTCGTCCTCGACCTCCTCGGCGATGCGGTTCATGGTCGCGACCGCTTCGACCGGATATTGGCCCGACGCCGATTCCGCGGACAGCATGACGGCGTCGGCGCCGTCAAAGATGGCGGTGGCGACGTCGGAGACCTCGGCGCGCGTCGGCACCGGGCTTGAGATCATCGATTCCAGCATCTGGGTGGCGACCACGATCGGCTTGCCGGCGCGGCGGCACGCGCGCGTCATCTCTTTCTGCACGCCGGGAACCCGTTCCAGCGGCATTTCCACACCCAAGTCGCCCCGCGCGACCATCAGCGCGTCAGCTATTTCGAGAATGTCGCCAAGCCTCGCCACAGCTTGCGGCTTCTCGATCTTGGCCATCACCGCGGCGCGACCGCGGGTGAGCTTTTTTGCCTCGGCGACATCCTCCGGGCGCTGAATGAACGACAGCGCGATCCAATCGACGCCGGCGTCGAGAGCGGCTTCGAGGTCAGCAATGTCTTTCGATGCCAGCGCCGCGAGCGGCAGCACCGTATCCGGCAGGCTGACGCCCTTGCGGTTTGACACTTTGCCGCCGACTTCAACACGCGCCACGATCCGTTGCGGTGTCACCTCGGTTGCTTTGAGGCGAAGCTTGCCGTCGTCGACGAGAAGCGTATCGTCCGGCTTGATCGCGGCGAATATTTCCGGATGCGGCAGCTGCACGCGGTTGGCGTCGCCTGGCGCCGCGTCGGCATCGAGCGTGAAATCCTGACCGGTATCGATTTCGGCCGCTCCGTCCTTGAAAGTGCCGAGGCGCAATTTCGGACCTTGCAGATCGACCAGGACGCCGATCGGCCGGCCATGTTCGGTTTCGATGGCGCGGATCGTCGTCACCAATTCGCGCATGCGCTCGGGATCGGTGTGGCTCATATTGATGCGGAAGACGTCGGCGCCGGCCGCAAACAGCCGCTCAATCGTGACGCGATCTGAAGAAGCCGGTCCGAGCGTGGCAACGACCTTGGTGCGGCGTCGTCGCCTCATTGCGTTCGCGCTCCCGAAGGCGGAAGGCTCGGCGCGGAGC
>JBASAH010000134.1:0-1697 GCA_049650505.1 Xanthobacteraceae bacterium | reverse complement strand
GTCCTCCCTTTTGCGGCCGGTGCTTTGGGCCGCTGGTCTTCATTTTGCGACGATATATCGGCAGACGCATGTCAGCACTAAGCGCACCCCGCGCGAAGATGGACCGCGCTATACCGCCGCGGCGGTGCGTAAAAACGCGTCGATCTGTGCACCCGTTAACGTCCAGTCATTGTCGAAATTCGCGACGATCTCCTTCATGAACGGCTGCGACAGGGCGATCGCGCGCTGCTTGTCGCCGAGGTAATCGTAGAGGATTGCCAAAGCGAGCTGCTGCGGGCTTTCGCCCTCATAGGTCCATTCGAAGCCATACCTGGTCAGGCGCTTGACCTCGTAGTGCTCGTCAAGGTGCTTGCCATCGACCGTGACGACGAGCCCGTCGATCGTGCGCTTGCCCTCATATGTTTTCATGGCGCTAGACCGTCACCGTTGCCTTTGTAAAGTTTTCGACATAGTCCATGAGCTTGTCGCAGGCGCGAGCCGCCGCTTCCCCATTGCCTTGCGCGATCGCGCGCGCTTGGTTGGCATGCAGCCGCGCGCACAGCGGCAGATCGGCCGCGTCGCGGTAATGCATGTACCAGAAGCGGCGGGAGAGACCCTGCAACAGCTTCATCGAGCGCGCCGCGTAATCGTTGTGCGCGGCTTCGATCATCAGCCGGTTTAGCCCGCGGTCTAGCCGCATGAAGACGATGTCGTCGTTGCTCTTGGCGGCGCGATCCATACCCTGCGCGATCTCGCTGAACTGATCGCGCTGCCGCTGGTTGGCGCGCTCGGCCCCTGCCCGGCTCAGCAGGCGCTCGATCTCGCGGCGCACTTCCAGCACGAGCAACTGATTGCGCGGATTGATGTCGGAAACGAGGATGCCCTTGCGCGGCAGGATGGTGATGAGGCCCTCGCGGGCGAGCCGCTGCAACGCCTCGCGGATCGGCGTCCGCCCGATATTAAAGGTAGCGGACAGCATCTGCTCGGAAAGCACGTCGCCGGGCTTGAGCCGCAGCGTCACGATCTGCTCCTCAAGCAGGCGGTAGGCCTGCTCCGTCAGCGTCTCGGGCGCAAGGCCGCCGCGCTTGCCTTTGCGAGCCGAGCGCGCCTGCCGCACTGCTAGCGGTGATCGCGCCACGTCAGATCTGCCTGCGCTTGGCCACCATGGCGGCGAACTTCTCGTATTCGGGCTCGTTCACCGTGTAAGAGTGATCGTCGTCGGGGAATGTGCCTTCTTTAACCTCTTTGACGTACTGCATGATCCCGTTCACCGCGACTTCGGTCAGTTTGGCGTAGCGCTTGGTGAACTTCGGCTTGAAATCCGTGAACACGCCGAGCAGGTCGTAGCAGAGCAGAATCTGGCCGTCGCAGCCGGCACCGGCGCCGATACCGATCGTCGGAATCGTGAGCTGGTCCGAGATCAGCCGCGCGATCTTCGCTGGCACCGCTTCGAATTCCAACATGAAGCAACCGGCATCCTCGATCGTCAGCGCGTCATCCAGAATTTTCATGGCGGCGTCCGCGGTGCGGCCCTGGATCTTGAAGCCACCGAACATTGCGATCGTATGCGACGTGAGCCCGATGTGCGACGCCGTCGGAATGCCGGCATCGACCAGCGCCTTGAGGATGTGCGCCTGCGACTTGCCCCCCTGCGGCTTTACTGCATCGCATAAGGTTTCCTGCATGAAGCGCGAGGCGTTGGCGAGCGCGCGATCGAC
>JBASAH010000133.1:0-7009 GCA_049650505.1 Xanthobacteraceae bacterium | reverse complement strand
CGAGGTGCAGGCCGGTGCCGGAATCGCCGATCTGCGCGCCAGTGACGAGCGGCGGGCCCTCGCGAAAGCCGGTCGTCGACGCGGACCCGCCGGCGCATTGCGCGACATTCTCGTAGACCTTGCAGTCCTCATAAGGACCAGGGCCGAAGCCCTTGACCGAGGCAACGATCATGCGCGGATTGAGTTTGTTGATATGCTCCCAAGTGAGCCCCATGCGGTCGAGCGCGCCAGGCGCAAAGTTCTCCACCAGGACGTCGCATTGCTTGACCAGCCGTTCGAGAATTTCTTTGCCTTTGGGATGCTTGGAATCGATGGTGATCGATCGCTTGCTGCCGTTGAGCATTGTGAAATAGAGGCTGTCGGCGCCCTTCACGTCGCGCAATTGTCCGCGCGTGATGTCGCCCACGCCTGGGCGTTCGACCTTGATGACGTCGGCGCCCATATAGGCGAGGAGCTGGGTACAAGTCGGCCCGGACTGCACATGCGTGAAGTCTAGGATCTTAACGCCTTCGAGCGCCCTGCCCGCCTGACCCCAAGGTTTACTGCTCGGCCGCGCCAGGCCATTTGCTTTCGCCGCTGGCTTTTTGACTTTCAGCTTGACGACCGTTTTTGCCGACTTTTTCGCCGAGCTCTTTGCCCCGGCAGCAGTGGCTTTAGCCTTGGACTTCGCCTTCGCGATTTTTTTGCGCGTTGCCATTGTTTCCTCTCCTTGCAGCGGCGCACCCATTGTTGCGGCCCCGAATGCGAGACGTTCTTTCTCTTTCCGTTTATTTCTTCCGGACCACGCTTTGCGGATTGAGGTTGCCGATACGGCCGCTCTCGGTGCCGGCGGCGGGGTCGATCACCGCGTTGATCAGCGTTGGCTTGCCGGAATCCATCGCTTTGTTGACGGCGCGGCTTAATTCATCCGGCGTGGTCACATTGACGCCGACACCGCCGAAGGCCTCGATCATCTTGTCGTATCGGCCGTCTTTGACGAAAACCGTTGGCGCGGGGTCCGGTCCGCCGGCCGGATTGACGTTGGTGCCGCGATAGATGCCGTTGTTGTTGAAGACGACGGTGCAGACCGGCAGGTTGTAGCGGCAGACTGTTTCGATCTCCATGCCCGAAAAGCCGAACGCGCTGTCGCCTTCAACCGCAAGCACTGGTTTGCCGGTCTCTATCGCGGCGCCGACGGCGAAGCCCATGCCGATGCCCATAACCCCCCAGGTGCCGACGTCGAGCCGTTTGCGCGGCTGATACATGTCGATGACGCCGCGCGCGAGATCGAGCGTGTTGGCGCCTTCATTGACCAGAACGGCATCTGGCCGCTCCTTGACGATCGCGCGCAGCGCGCCCAGCGCGCTGTGGAAGTCCATTGGCGCTGAATTGTTCATCAGCCGCGGCGCCATCTTGGCGATGTTCTCTTCCTTCTTGGCCTTGACGGCGCCGACCCAGTCGGCCGGCGGCGCCGGCCATTTGCCATCGATGCCATCCAGCAGAGCGGAGACACAGGAGCCGATATCGCCGACGACCGGAGCTACGATTTCGACATTGCTGTCCATTTCTTTCGGTTCGATGTCGATTTGGATGAATTTCTTGGAGTGAGGCTCGCCCCAGGTCTTGCCCTTGCCGTGCGATAAAAGCCAATTGAGACGCGCTCCAATCAGCATCACCACATCCGAGTCCTTCAGCACAGTGGAGCGTGCCGCACCTGCGCATTGCGGATGCGTATCCGGCAATAGGCCCTTGGCCATGCTCATCGGCAGGAAGGGAATGCCGGACTTTTCGACCAGCGCGCGGATCTGATCGTCGGCTTGGGCGTAAGCGGCGCCCTTGCCGAGAATGATCAGTGGCCGTTTGGCGTTCTTGAGTACATCGAGCGCGCGTTTGACCGCCGCGGGAGCCGGAAGCTGGGCCGGCGCGGGATCGATAACTTTGACGAGGGACTTGGTTCCGGCTTCCGCGTCCATGACCTGGGACAACAGCTTTGCCGGAAGATCGAGATAGACACCGCCCGGTCGGCCGGAGACCGCAGCGCGGATCGCGCGCGCCACGCCGACGCCGATATCCGCGGCGTGCAACACGCGGAATGCGGCCTTACAGAGCGGCTTGGCGATAGCGAGCTGATCCATTTCTTCATAGTCGCCCTGCTGTAAATCGACGATCTCGCGCTCCGACGAGCCGCTGATCAGGATCATCGGAAAACAATTCGTCGTGGCATTAGCCAGCGCGGTCAGACCGTTGAGAAAGCCGGGAGCGGAGACTGTGAGGCAAACGCCCGGCTTTTTAGTTAGGAAGCCGGCGATTGCCGCGGCATTGCCGGCATTCTGCTCGTGCCGGAACGAAATGACGCGAATACCGGCGGCCTGCGCCATACGGCCGAGATCCGTGATCGGAATTCCCGGCACGCCGTAGATCGTGTGAATGCCGTTAAGCTTGAGTGCATCGATGACGAGGTGAAAACCGTCCGTCAGCTCGCGCTCTGCGGTTTCCGGTTGCGTTTTAACTGCGGCCTCAGCCATGGCGAAACTCCCTGTATTTTTTGCTTAGCGTCCGGTCGGTCGTGCTGGTCGCCCCTCGCCCTCAGTCCAGGTAATCGGCATTTTTGGCGACGTGATCGGCGAGACCGAGCGCATGATCGCGCACTAGTGTCTCGGCGCGAGCGGTGTCGCGCGCTTCCAATGCCTCGATGATATGCATGTGATCGCGAATTGACCGGTCGGCGCGATCCTTTTCGCC
Source organism: Xanthobacteraceae bacterium (assembly GCA_049650505.1). Lineage (GTDB taxonomy): Bacteria > Pseudomonadota > Alphaproteobacteria > Rhizobiales > Xanthobacteraceae > BOG-931. Next base: position 4,288 of record JBASAH010000133.1, on the reverse strand, counting down.
GATCGTTTTTCTGCGGATCATTCGCATATGGGTAAACAGATTCTCCGCAAGACGAACCAGGACCGCGTTGCGGCTCAAGCGGATGATAGTCTGGTGGAACTCGATATTGATTTCCGAATACTCATCGAGGTGGGCGCGGAGTTCGCCATTCTCGAACGTGGCAAACATCCGGCGTAGCGACGCGATTTCTTTGTCGCTGGCGTTTTCGGTGATGAGTCGTGCCGCCATACTTTCGAGCGCTGCCCAGGCGGTGATCAGCTCGATCACTTCGCGCTTGGATTTGCGAACGACATATACGCCGCGGCGCGGCACCGAGTGGACGAAGCCCTCGCGTTCGAGTTGCGCCATCGCCTCACGCACCGGCGTGCGGCTGATGCCAAACTCCTCCGCGAGGCTGCGCTCGTCGAGGCGGATTTCGTTGCGACTGCCGTAGACGTCCATACCGACGATGACAGCCTTTAGAGCGGCATAGGCCTTATTCTTGTAGCTGAATGAAGTGTCGATCGGTTCCAATCGTGGCCGCTCGACCGCGGCAACGTCGCCGTCATTGGCGGCAATATCGCGTTTGCCGCTCCGATCGAGCGGGAAACGATGCACGTCAGAAGACATCAAACCACTCGCACTGAGGCGCTTCACTCCTACGGACACGCGACTTCAACCCGCGTTCCAAGCCGGTCCATAGCGTACTATAATACATTATACCAGAGTGGCGATGTGACCTTCTGGTCTTTATCGGCATAACTCCTTCCCGCCCGATCAAACCCGATTCCGCCCGCAAATCGTCCGAGAAACGGGCCGTGCCAGCGTTAGTCGAAGCGATGCCATACCGGGCTGAACCCTTCGTGTGAACTAAGCGCCTGTTCGCGCGTTCGCTTGCCGAAGGGGCCCGCAACCCGCCGCCATTGGGAGTCGCTCATGACCGGCCGAGCCGTATTGCCGCTCGTCGTCGCAGCTTTGCTTGCCGCGGCAGGTATGTCTCCGGCAGACGCCCAAGCTCTCGGCCCCAACGAAGCGCATGGCTTGCCGACGAATGTGAAGCCGAATATCGCGCTCACCGCCCTCCAGAAAAGCGCAATCTACGGGGCCGTTTTGCGGCAACGATTGCGTAGCGCGTCGGCCGCCGACATTCCGTTGATCGTGGGCGCGCCGGTGCCGCGCTCTGCGCCCTTACTGGCCCTGCCGGACGAAGCCGCGAGTGACGAGGACGCGGCGCAATTTCTCAAATACGCCATCGTCGAGGGGAATGTAGTGCTGGTCGATTCGATCAGCATGCGCGTGGTCGATATTCTTCACGGCGGCGTGGCTCCGTGAGCCCGCGGCACGATGGCGGCTAAACCACAGAAAATGTCTCAATCCGCGGGTAAGGCAGGCAGAATCGCCGCCAGAATTACTGGCAAGATTACTGGACGGTCCGGTGTGAAAACTGCGCCCGCGTTTCCACCGGATTCGCCGCCGGAAACGACGTTCGCCATCACTGCGACGCAGCCGGCCGGCCCGCCGCACGCGCTCAAACACGGCGATACTTTCGTCGTCCTCGATGTTCGCGGCGACATTGGAACATCTTTCGTCGGCTCTTCCGGTCTGTTCTATGACGACACCCGGCATCTATCGCGGCTGGAATTACTGCTCAACGACAAGCCGCCGCTTCTGCTCGGCTCGAATCTGCGTGACGACAACACAGCCTTTTTCGTCGATTTGACCAATCCCGACCTGATCGACGGCCAGCGCCTCGTGATGGAAAAAGATCGGGTCCATATCCTTCGTACTATATTTATCTGGCGCGACACGGCCTATCAGCGGCTCGGTATGCGCAATTATGGCGATCAGCCAATCGATCTGCGCCTCACCATCCTTTTCGAAAACGACTTTGCTGACTTGTTCGAGGTCCGCGGTTCGCACCGCGAACGGCACGGGACGGCGACCGCGAAGGTCCACGGCGGCAACCGCGTGCTGCTCGCCTATGATGGCTTAGATAGCAAAGTTAGGCAGACCGCGCTCGATTTCGATCCGCCGCCTGATCAGCTTAAAACCGACGCGGCGGTCTATAATGTGCATCTCAAGCCTGGCGAAACCCGGCCGCTGTTTCTGGCGATTAGTTGTAATCGAAACGAATCCCGGCCACTGCCTTTCCTGCGCGGATTGCTCATGGCGCGACGCGAAGTGCGCGAAGCAACTCGCCAGCGTACTTCGGTTGAAACTTCGAACGACCGTTTCAACGAGATACTGTGCCGCTCGGCCGCTGATCTCGGAATGCTCATGACCGAGACGCCGCAAGGCCGCTATCCTTATGCCGGCATTCCCTGGTATTCGACCACGTTCGGCCGCGACGGGTTGATCACCGCCTTGCAGATGTTGTGGTGGAGTCCGGAGGTGGCGCGTGGCGTGCTGCGCCGCTTAGCGGCTTACCAGGCGACCAAATACGATCCGCTGGCCGATGCCGAACCCGGAAAGATCCTTCATGAAATGCGTGGCGGCGAAATGGCGGCGCTGCGCGAAGTGCCATTCGGCTTGTATTACGGCAGCGTCGACTCGACCCCACTATTCGTTCTGCTCGCCGGCCTCTATGGCGAACGCACCGGCGATCGCGACACTATCATCGAACTTTGGCCCGCGATCGAAGCGGCGCTCGGCTGGATCGACGGTGCAGGCGATCCGGACGGCGACGGCTTCATCGAATATGAGCGCGCCAGCGATCAGGGTTTGGCTAATCAGGGCTGGAAAGATTCGCACGATGCGATCTTTCACGCCGATTGCCGGCTTGCCGAGGGCGCCATCGCACTTGTTGAAGTGCAGGGCTATGTCTACGCCGCGAAACGAATGGCGGCGCGCTGCGCGCGCCGGCTTGGCCGCGATCTCGTCGCCGAACGACTCGACGCCGAGGCGGCGCGGTTGGCCGAGCGGTTCGAGGCCGCCTTCTGGTGTCCGGACATCGAGACCTATGCGCTGGCGCTCGATGGCAATAAGGAACCATGCCGCGTCCGTACTTCGAATGCCGGCCAGGTTCTGTTCACTGGAATTGCAGCCTTCGATCGCGCGGCGAGAGTGGCCGCGGGTCTCCTGCGACCGAATTTTTTTTCCGGCTGGGGAATTCGCACGGTCGCACGCGGCGAGCCGCGCTTTAATCCAATGTCGTATCACAACGGTTCGATCTGGCCGCACGATAATGCACTGATCGCGCTCGGCATGGCGCGCTACGAAGCAAAACGCCCCATCGAGATACTGTTTGGCGGATTATTCAGCGCCGCTACCTACATGGATCAGCGGCGTTTGCCTGAATTGTTCTGCGGCTTTCAGCGCCAGCGCGGTCACGGTCCGACGCTCTATCCGGTCGCCTGCTCGCCGCAGGCGTGGGCCAGCGCCACACCGTTTACATTGCTTGAAGCGTCGCTAGGCCTCGAATTCGACCCCTTTGCGCACGAAATCCGGCTACGCAATCCTCGGCTACCGGAGTTCCTGGACGAAGTCATGTTACGCGACCTGCAGCTTGCATCGTCCAGCGTCGATCTGCGTGTCAGGCGTCATGGTCATACAGTGTCGCTCGATACCCCGCGGATCAGCGGCGATATCCGCGTTTCCGTCGTGTTTTCGTCGTGATCTTAACAAGCTGAACGCACACCAGATTGGATCTGGGCCGGAGCGGGGTTTCTGCAACGGACTGCGCCGCAAAGGGCTTTTGCATCAACTGGAACCGAGTTGATCCATTCGGCCTAGTGGACTGAGTTCCAACGGAACCATGATGCGCGCCAAAAGGCTGACAAAAACGGTTGTAACCACCGCTTTCTTGGCCGTGACGGCCAGCGGATCGGCCATTTCGGAGAATGCGCCGGCATCGGCGCCAAGCGAACCAACCGATCGTCCCGCAACGGCCACCGTGGAACCCCCATCGGTGACGGTGCTCAATAATCACGAAGTCGAGGGCATTCTTGGCCGGCAAGTCTTGGGCGCCGCCGACGAGAATATGGGTCGCATTGTCGATGTAATCGTCGATCGAAGCGGGCGAGTGCGGGCTGCGATCATCGATTTCGGCGGCTTCCTCGGGGTTGGCAGCAGGAAAATTGCGGTTGAATGGAACGCCTTGCACTTTCCGCCGCCAGGCCAGGCTAACGCCAAAATCACGCTTGATCTTACCCGCGATCAGGTCAAGACCGCCCCAGAATATCAGGAGGGCAAAGCCGTCGTCGTTCTCGGTGCACTCGGCAAGCTCGAGCCACTGCCGTTTGAATAACGGGCTATTCTTCGCAAGACCTGCGAAAAGCAATGGACGATTGCTGGAGCTCCCATACTGCGC
>JBASAH010000132.1:0-5157 GCA_049650505.1 Xanthobacteraceae bacterium | reverse complement strand
GCTTCGAGCCGCGCGGTCGGATCGATTTGAGCGCTCGCTGCCCGCCCACTTGTACCAAACAGCGATGAGGGACGCAGCAAGTTGCCGAACAGCTTGCGGGTGACCGCGACAAAGGCCGGATACGGCTGCGGCGTCTCCAGCACGACCAGGTCGCGCGGCGCGGATTCGATAAAACGCGGCGCGATCAAACAGGCGCCGGCGCGCGTGATGGTGAGTTCGCCGGCATATTTTGGGTTCTCCATAAAGCTGACATCGGAGGCGCCGGCGGCATCGAGCGGGGCGATGTTGCGGATCCGCCGGTCGGACGGGTCGCCGTGGCGAAGCTTCGCTCCGGTCAAGGCAGCGATCTCACCTGTCGTCAATTCGCAATCGGCTATGACAAAATCGCGCATGTCGCCCGCGCCGTCAGCTTACGCCCGCGATCAGAACTTCGTACCGCCGCCGAACGAAAAGAACTGGGTGCGGTCGTAGGGCTGCTTGAGCAACGGATAGGCGAAATCGAAACGCAACGGCCCGAACGGCGAATCCCAGATAATGCTGGCGCCGGCAGAGGCGCGCACCGCCGGCGTGTCGGCGTATTGCAGGCCGCACTGGCAGAGGAACGGTGTGGGAGCCCCGGTAGGCTGGATGAGCCCGTTGATTTCGCCGGTTGCCGGATTCTGCGTCTCGCCCTTGTAGCCCCACACCGAACCAGAATCGACGAACACGGCGCCTCGGATACCGCTGTCCTTGGGCAGGAAGTACATTGGATATTGCAATTCAAGGCTGGCGCCCCAATACATCGTGCCGCCGAGGGCATCGCCGTTGGTACCGGGGGTGGTGTCACGCGGGCCGATGCCGGCCGGCTGGAATCCACGGACCAGATTGGGCCCCATCTTGAAATCATCGAGCAGCCGAACGTAGCCGCTGTTTGAAGCGCAGGTGTTTGGGGTTGGGCAGCTTTTGAGGCCGATCATGTCACCGGCCTGCAAATGCAGCATGCTGACCAGGTCGGAGACGATTTCGTAGTAGGCGCGCATGTCCACGGTAGTGCGCAAGTACGAGACGGCGCCGCCGACGCCGGCGAAATCCTGGCCAAATCCGACATAGACGCCGCTGGTCGGCAGCTTGTTGTTGTCCAGCGTGCTGTAGACCAAGCCGTAGCCGATCAGCGATGTCAGATAGGCGCCTTGGGCAAGCTCAACGCGGATTGGAAGCGAAGCCTGACCAAGGGCGAAACAGCTGGTAGTACCGGTGTACGGCTCTCCAGCTGCAGTCGCTGCTGCTAAAGCGGACGGTGTCGGAAAGGTACTCACGAAATCCGGATTGAGGTTATTGCAGCTGTCCAAAGTACTCGGCAGCGTAATTTTCTGCTCGAAAGCCGAATAGCGCAATTGCAGCGCAAGGTCTTCGCGCAGTGGTAGTCCCCACTTCAACGTGCCGCCGTAGGATTCCGTGCCGTAAGAAAGGTAGCTGCTGGCAAGCGTCTGCTTGGCAAAAAGATCGACGCCCATGCTGGATCGAAAATCAAGAAAATACGGCTCGGCGTAACTGAGCTCGACCCCGCGAACATATTGGCCGTACGTGACCGAAGCCCTGGCATAGCGGCCGGTGCCGAGCAAGTTGCGTTCGCTGATGGATACTTCGGCCAGCCAGCCATTCGCGGTGGAATAGCCGCCCTGAATCGAGAAATCGCCGGTCGGTTGCTCCTCGACGTCGACATTGATGACGACGCGATCGGGAGCCGAGCCTGGCTCGTTGGTGACCTTCACATTTTTGAAGAAGTTTAAACTCTTGATGCGCCTTTCGGCGCGATCGACCAGCGCGCGGTTGTACGGATCGCCCTCGTTGATATCGAATTCACGACGGACCACGTAATCGCGGGTGCGATAATTGCCGCGGATGTTGATGCGCTCGATATAGGCGCGGATGCCTTCGTCGAGGACAAACAGCACCCCAACGGTCCTGGTAGCGGGATTGCGATCGCCGCGCGGCCGCACTTGACCGAATGGATAGCCCCGCCGCGCCAGCTCGATGGTCATGGCTTCGACGGTCTTTTCGACCGCTTCGCCGTTATAGATCTGACCCGCCCCCATCCGCAAAATCGCCCGCAACGATGGGCCGTCAACGGCGCGAACGTTGGACTGAATGTCGATGGCGCCGAAGTGATACAGCGCACCTTCCTCGATGGTGAAGGTGACGACAAAGCCCTTTCTGCCAGGATCGTAGACGCCGGTTGCTGATACGACCTGCACGTCGGCATAACCGTGCTTGAGATAGAAACGCCGGATCAGATCGCGATCGGCCTCGATGCGATCGGGATCGTAAACGTCGGTTGTCTGCAAGAAACTTATGAACGTTGATTCGGTGGTCTTGATCACCTCTTTGAGCCGCCATGCCGAATAGGCTTTGTTGCCGACGAACACGATGGACTTAATGCCGGTCTTTTCGCCTTCGTTGATTTCGAATACGAGGTCGATGCGATTATTCGGCCGATCGATGATCTTCGGCACCACCGATACGTCGAATCGTCCATTGCGCTGATAAATTTCAATGATGCGCTGAACGTCGGCCTGCACCGCGGCGCGCGACAGCGAACCCCGCTCCCTGGACTGGATTTCTTGTAGGAGTTGCTCGTCTTTGAGCCGATGATTGCCTTCAAAGGCAATCTTATTGATCACCGGCGCCTCGACGACCGTGACGATGAGCTTGCCGCCGGACTGTGTGATCCGAACGTCTTGGAACAAACCAGTCCCGTACAGCGCCTTGAGCGCGGCATCGATTTTGCCGGCATCGAGATGCTCGCCGGGAGCAAGTTTGAAATAGGAGCGCACCGTGTCGGCTTCGACGCGGCGGTTACCTTGGACCACAATGCTACTAGCGGTGAGACCGGTTTCTGCCGGCGCCGCAACGCTAACGCCCGCCGGCAGGCCGACAACGCCGACCCCAAGGAGCAAGCCGGCCACGACCAGCCCCCGTTTTACCCGCACCCACATGTCCATGCGCAAAGCGCCCCTTACCCCTCGTCGCCGCCCCCCGGTGGCGGGCTATTAGTCCCCGGTTCTCCTTGCGCGGGATCGAATTTCGGTTGGTCTTTCTACCATTCTCCTCCCCTCTCCGGCGACCGCCCCGGTCGCTGACTGCCTCCCCCCAAGTTCGCGTCCTAAGAGGTGGTCAGATGAACGATGTCGTTGAAAGTTGCAAATATCATCAACATGACGACGATCGCCAGCCCAATGCGGAAACCGACCTCCTGGGCGCGTTCCGAAAGCGGTCGCCCCCGTACCGCCTCGATTGAATAGAACAAAAGGTGACCGCCATCGAGCAGCGGGATCGGAAAAAGGTTTAGCAGCCCAATCGAAACCGAGAGCACCGCGGCGAGATGAACCAGCGCAGCAAAGCCGATGGTCGCGACTTGACCCGAAATCTGGGCGATCCGGATTGGGCCGCCGAGCTGATCAGCGGCTTCGCGGCCAACAATTACGCCACCAATATAGCTAAGCGTGCGGTCGACGACGAACCAAGTTTCCTGCCCGCCAAGCCAAATTGCCTGAACCGGTGAAACCGGCTGGTACTTTACGTCTCCTGGCGCCATGGAGCGCGTAATGCCGAGGATGCCGATACGACGGACATTGCCGAAACTGTCCTTGACCTCTTTGAGCGCCGGGGTCGCTTTCAGGAGCAGCTGTGAACCATTGCGCTCCACCTTGATCGACAATGTGCGGTCGGCGCTGTCACTGACGATCCGCTGCATATCGGCAAAGTTATCGATGGGCTGCCCGTCGATTGCCAGGACGATGTCGCCCGACTGAAAGCCCGCTGTCGCGGCCGAACTATCGGCCTGCACGGTGTCCACCCGTGCGCTCATTGTTTGCTTGCCGTAGATCATGAAGATGCCGGCAAAAATCATTATTGCTAAAAGGAAATTTGCCAGAGGGCCGGCGACCACAATGGCCGCTCGCTTGAGCACCGGCTGGAAATGGAAGCTGAGTGCGCGGTCCCGCGCATCCATCGTCTGCAGGCGAGACGAATCGGGGGCACTGCCGGCATTTTCGTCGCCAAAAAACTTTACGTAGCCGCCAAGCGGGATCGCGGCGATCTTCCAGCGCGTGCCGTAGCGGTCATTGAAACCGGCGAGTTCCGGACCAAAGCCGATCGAAAACGTCAGAACCCGCACGCCGCAGAGCCGCGCCACCAGGAAATGGCCCAGTTCATGGAAGAACACGACAAGGCTGAGGACGAATAAAAACGGGACGACGTAGCCCGCCACCCCTCCACCCAACGCGTGGATATGCGAAAGAAAAAAAGACCCCATGATGCGGTCCGAAATCCCCTATTTTCCAGCCGGATTTGCTTGCGCTAACATGCCATTGCGGCAATTTCGGGCAAGAGGTCGGCGGCTAGCCTTCTGGCATTATGGTCAATGGCCAATGCCTCCTCGACTGTTTGTGGCTCGGCAGTCTCGCCCCGGCGCTGCGCGGCATCCAGGGTCGCCTCAACCAAGCCCGCTATGCCGCAGAAACCGAGCCGTCCGGCGACAAATTCGCGGACTGCGACCTCGTTGGCGGCGTTGAGTACTGTCGGCGCCGAGCCCCCGGCGGCGAGCGCCCGTCGGGCGATGCCGAGTGCGGGAAAGCGGGTGAGATCCGGCTCCTCAAAGCTCAAGCTCGCAACGCGCGCCAGATCGAGCCGCGGTGCCGGCGTACCCATGCGGACCGGCCAAGCCAAACAATGCGCAATCGGGATTCGCATGTCCGGCGAACCGAGTTGGGCGATCACCGAGCCGTCGCGAAATTCGACGAGGCCATGAACGATGGATTGTGGATGGACGAGAACGTCGAGTTCGTCCGGCCGCAATGCAAACAAGTGATGGGCCTCGATGAGTTCGAGACCCTTGTTCATCAGCGTCGCCGAATCGATTGTTACCTTGGGGCCCATGGACCAGGTAGGATGCTTCAACGCCTGCTCCACGGTGACTTTGCGGATCGCGTCCAGCGGCCAAGTCCGGAACGGACCGCCGGATGCGGTAAGCACGATGCGCCGGATGTCTTCACGCCGGCCGGCGCTGAGCGCCTGGAAAATCGCATTGTGCTCGGAATCGACCGGGAGCACCGTGGCGCCTTTGGCGGCGGCGCGCCGCATAAACAGCGCGCCCGCGCAAACCAGGCACTCCTTATT
>JBASAH010000131.1:0-3771 GCA_049650505.1 Xanthobacteraceae bacterium | reverse complement strand
CGTGCTTCCCGATGGGGTCAAGCGGATCGCTATCGAAGCCGGCGCCACCGCTCTCTGGTGGAAATATGTCGGGCTCGACGGAGCTGTCATTGGCATGGACGGCTTCGGCGAGTCGGCACCCGCCAGTTCACTATTCCCGCATTTCGGTTTCACAGCTGAACGGATTGCCGAAACGGCAAGCTTGCTGGTCCACAGCGCGCATGGGCTCTCTTGAGCAACGGTTGAAGGCCGGTTCGTGGAGCATAAGTCATGACCATCGATGTCGCGATTAACGGATATGGCCGAATCGGCCCTAAGGTCCCGTGCACCTTTATGAAAAGCGGGCAGAGTCCACGATATCGAAATCGTGGCCATAAATGATCTTGGAGATGCGACGATCGTCAACGCGGCCTCGACCGCATGCTCAACACAACCGTCGCGCTCATGCACGCGAGGTGACGGAGCAAAGCGCCATGGATGGGATCACCAGGATGAGCGACGTCGCCCTTCGGGGAAAGCGCGTCTTCATGCGCGTCGACTTCAATGTGCCGCTTGCACCGGATGGTGAGGTTGCGGACGACACGCGTATCCGGGCCGCTTTGCCAGGCATCCACTACGCTCTCGGCTCCGGTGCGGCGCTGATGATCGCGTCCCATCTGGGGCGGCCGAGTGAGGGCACATTCTCGCAAGTCGATTCGCTCGCACCTGTTGCCCAGCGTCTGTCGCAGCTTTTGGAGCGCACTGTGCCACTCGCGCGCGACTGGCTCAACGGTATCGAGGTCTCGCCAGGCTCGGCGGTTCTCCTTGAAAACTGCCGTTTCAACGTGGGTGAGAAAGCAAACGACGAGCCTCTGTCAAGGTCCATGGCCGCTCTGTGCGACGTGTTCGTCATGGATGCATTCGCAACGGCGCACCGCGTCGAGGCGACAACCTGCGGCATTTCGCGTTTCGCACCGATTGCGTGCGGCGGTCCCCTTCTGATGGCCGAGATCGACGCACTGAGCAAGGCTCTACTTCTGCCGGAACGCCCTCTCGTCGCGATCGTGGGCGGATCGAAGGTTTCGACCAAGCTCACGATCCTGCGTGCGCTGGTCGACAAGGTCGACGTCCTCATCGTTGGTGGCGGCATCGCCAACACCTTTCTGTGTGCTGCCGGCTGCAATGTCGGCAAATCTTTGGCGGAGCCAAATCTGGTCGGCGAAGCGGCCACGATCATAGCGATCATGCGCCAGAAGGGTGGGGCGGTCGCCATGCCAGTCGATCTGGTGGTTAGCAAAACCTTTGGAGACAACGCGCCATCGAGGATCGTCGCGTCCGACGCAGTCGCCGATAACGATATCATTCTTGATATTGGACCTCGCACCGCCGCTGCCTATGCGTGTCAATTGGGTCAGGCGGGTACGATCGTTTGGAACGGTCCGGTCGGAGTGTTCGAAATGGACGCATTCGCTTGCGGCACCAAGGCTCTTGGGGAGGCCATCGCAAGCTCCAAGGCCTTCTCGATCGCAGGCGGGGGCGACACGCTCGCTGCGATCAGCCGGTTCGGACTCAAGAAGCACATTGGCTACATCTCTACCGGTGGCGGCGCGTTTCTCGAATTCCTCGAAGGAAAGACCCTGCCCGCGATTGCTGCGCTTCAAGCCGCGACCCATGCGCGAAGAAACTGACTTACGGCCAACAAGCACCAAGGAGGATCACTGGATGGCTCTCGTTTCGATGCGACAATTGCTCGACCACGCAGCAGAATATGGTTACGGCCTGCCGGCCTTTAACGTCAACAACATGGAACAAATTCAGGCGATCATGCAGGCGGCGGACGAGTGCGACAGTCCTGTAATCTTGCAAGGCTCGGCCGGGGCGCGGAAATATGCTGGCGAAGCGTTCCTGCGCCATTTGGTCGAGGCGGCGGTCGAAACCTATCCGCATATTCCGGTGGTTATGCATCAAGATCACGGCGCAAGCCCTGCTGTATGTCAGCGCGCAATCCGCTCAGGCTTTTCGAGCGTTATGATGGATGGCTCCCTGCTCGAGGATATGAAGACGCCATCCTCGTACGACTACAATGTTAAGGTGACGCGAAAAGTCGTCGAGATAGCGCATGCTGTCGGTGTGTCGGTCGAGGGCGAACTCGGCGTCCTGGGTTCGCTCGAAAGCGGCGAAGCCGGGAAGGAGGACGGATCAGGCGCCGAGGGCAAGCTTTCGCACGACCAGCTCTTGACCGATCCCGAACAGGCGGCCGATTTCGTGAAAGAGACGGGAGTCGATGCGCTCGCTATTGCTATCGGAACTAGCCATGGCGCCTACAAATTCTCGCGCAAGCCAACCGGCGACATTCTGGCCATCAATCGCATCAAGGAGATCCACGCGCGTATTCCGATGACGCATCTAGTCATGCACGGCTCTTCATCCGTGCCGCAGGAATGGCTTGACATCATCCGCGAGAACGGCGGTCAGATCAAGGAAACCTACGGCGTGCCTGTCGAAGAGATTCGGGAAGGCATCAAACACGGCGTACGCAAAGTCAACATCGACACTGATATTCGCTTAGCCATGACGGGCGCGATGCGCCGTCTGATGTTCAAGAAGCCGGATGAGTTCGATCCGCGCAAATTCTTGGCTGATGCAACCAAGGCTGCACGCGAGATCTGCAAGCTGCGGTTTGAGGCCTTTGGCAGCGCAGGAAAGGCCTCTCTGGTGAAGCCTATTGCGCTCGACAAAATAACGGATCTCTATGCCGCGGGGAAACTCAGCCCGTTGGTGCATTGATCGGACAATGACTCAAAAAAATCATAAGGCCCGTGGCGGGCACGCTTAAGGGTGCTAGGAATCGCGATGCAGCGGGACAGGGGGGCCAGCATGCAAACGCGCTGGCAACCGCCGCATTCGCGGTGGCGTTCGCCGCGTGGAGCATGATCTTAACGTCGCCAGCAGCGCCAAAGGGCGCCATTCGCCGTGGAGCTTGACGGATATCTCACCGCATCGTCGCGAGAGGCAAAGGAACAAAGACTCAAGGCGCAAGCGTTCGAGCAACCCGGAAACCAAGGTAGTTGAGCCGGTAGTCGGGGGTGAACCAGTAGCGGTTCGCCGAGCGGAGGAAGGCCGGAGCGAGGAGCCAGGATCCGCCTTTCACGACACGGCGAGAACAGTCAGCACCCTCGATCCAAGCCGAGCCGTCCACCGGCGCGCCGATGTAGCGCTCGTGGTAGCAATCCTCCGTCCACTCCCGGACATTGCCCACCATGTCGTAGAGACCGAACCCGTTAGCGGGAAACGAGCCGACCGGCGCGGTTTGCCTGGCGTCCCATTGGCTGCCGCAGGCGTGGCAGTTGGCATTGTTCGTGCCGATGGCATCGCCCCAGGGATAGGCCGTCTGTGTCCCGGCGCGCGTCGCATATTCGTATTCGGCCCCCGACGGCAGCCGATATGACTTGCCGGTCTTTTTCGACAGCCAAGCGACGTAAGCTTCGGCATCATCCCAGGAAACGTTGATCACCGGTCGGCGGCCGCGGCCCCAGCCTTCATCAGAGGGCTTGTAGCCGTTGCAACCGCCATCGGCCGCGCACGCATCCCATTCGTCGAAGGTCACCTCAAACCGGCCGATTGCAAATGGTCGAGCAATCGTGACCGTATGTTGTGGGTTTTCGTCGATAGAATGTCCCGGCTCACTTGTCGGCGATCCCATCGTGAAGCTCCCGGCCGGCACCACCATCATCTCCGGGCAATTCGCACATTCCTTAAACGTGTCCTTCGGCTTCAGCGCCTTCTCCTGCATCGGCGATAGCGGCGCAGCCT
>JBASAH010000130.1:0-2001 GCA_049650505.1 Xanthobacteraceae bacterium | reverse complement strand
ATTTTGCCGTGCCGGTCCCCTCCGACGATCCAGCGCTGCGGGACGATGAAGAACCACTCGGCCCGGAGGATGTCGATCTCGGCTTGGCCCCGCCACTAGGCCGGACCGAGGAATAAAGCGCGGCTGCTGCCGATCCTTCTTCGCACTGGGCAGGCAATAGCCGCCCATTTGCGCCGGCGTTTACCTGCGGCGCGACGGCATTGCCGTTGCGCTTGTTTTTGCCGGCCCCGACGCCTAGTTTCTGGCTCAAACTGGGCAACTTAGCAGCGGGCGCCGCGAACTTAAGAAGTACGCGTAAGCGTCTGGCGGACGGAGGATTTCATGGGTTCGTTGAGCATCTGGCACTGGTTGATCGTTGGCGCCGTGGTCCTGCTGGTGTTCGGGGGCCGCAACAAGATTTCGGATATGATGGGCGATGTCGCGAGAGGCATCAAAGCCTTCAAGAAGGGCATGGCCGAGGACGAAACCGCCGAAAACACCACAAAATCCGACGCCGCGGTGAAGACGATCGATCATCAAGCCGAACTCAAGCGGCGGGCCGAATCCGAGAGCAAAGTCTAGCTTGTGCTCTCGCGCTGGCGGCGGCGCATTTTTGCAACTTGATCTGATCGGCGGCTGCGGCTAACGGGCCCGGCCGGAGAATTTGCATGTTCGACATCAGCTGGACCGAATTCCTGCTCATCGGCATCGTCGCGCTGATCGTGATCGGGCCTAAGGAGCTGCCCGCCGTGATGCGCGGGCTCGGGCAATGGACGCGCAAAATCCGCAGCTTGGCCGCCGATTTCCAAAATCAATTCCACGAGGCGATGCGCGAAGCGGAAATGGCCGACTTGAAAAAGCAGGTTGACGACGTGGCGCAGGACATCAAGCAATATGATCCGCTCAAGGACGTGCGCGCCGATGTTGAGGCGATAGGCAAGGATTTGGATGCTGCCCCCGACAAAAATTCAGAGGAGAAAAGTTCAGAAAAGGAGCTGAGCAAAGAAACCGCGCCGGAAAGCCCAGCCGCGGCCGCGCCAGCCAAAGAGCTTCCCATTCCGGAAGCCGCAACCGAACTCCGTGACAAAGAGATCGTCGGCGCCGGGGTCGCGCCGGAAGCGGCGGCGGAGGCGTCTTCGCCGGATGGTAACGGCAGGGCGCGATGAGAAGCGAAGACGAAGAAAAGGAGATCGAGGCCACCAAGGCGCCCTTGATGGATCACCTGATCGAGCTGCGGTCGCGGCTCATCAAGGCGCTCGCCGCCTTCGCAGTCGCCGCCGTGGCCTGCTTCTTCTTCGCTCGTCAGATCTATAACGTGCTGACTTGGCCTTACATCTGGGTGGCCGGCGCGGAAAACTCGAAATTCATCTATACCGGCCTGCTGGAATATTTTGTCGTTCAGCTCAAGCTTGCGCTGTTCGGCGCAGCCTTCATCTCCTTCCCGGTAATGGCGACACAAATCTATATGTTTGTCGCGCCCGGGCTGTACCGCAACGAGCGGCAGGCCTTCCTGCCATATCTGGTTGCGACGCCGATTTTCTTTTTGCTTGGCTCGATGGTCGTCTATTTCGTGGTCTGGCCGATGCTGGCGCGGTTTTCGCTCGGCATGCAGCAATTGGGTGGGCCCGGCGAAGCGACGATCGAATTGCTGCCGAAGGTGGAAGATTATCTGTCGCTGATGATGAAGCTGATCCTCGCCTTCGGCGTGGCATTTCAGCTTCCGGTCATCCTGACGCTGCTCGGCCGCGTCGGCATCGTCACCTCCGATCAGCTCAAAGCAAAACGCCGCTACTTCATCGTGATTGCTTTTGTCATTGCCGCCGTGCTCACCCCGCCTGACGTGTTGAGCCAGATGTCGCTTGCCGTACCGCTGATCGCGCTTTACGAGGGCTCGATCTGGTCGGTTCGGATGGTCGAAAAGCGCGCGGCCGCGAGCCGCGCGGCCGAGGCGGCGGCCAAGCCCGCGGAGTGATCGACGCCTATATTCTGGTTTGATTCGTCATGCCCGGGCTTGACCCGGGC
>JBASAH010000129.1:0-1614 GCA_049650505.1 Xanthobacteraceae bacterium | reverse complement strand
TTGCTGGTCTGGGCATTTTTAACCCGCGGCGACCGTGCGCGGCGACACCGGCGAGACGAGGAATGCGCTTGCTATCCGAGCGAATAAGGCGTCCAGTAAAATTAGCCTAAGATAGGCTGGGACGATTTCCCGCTGACGCTACTAAACCGGCGACCTGCCGATCGCTGCACTGCCGTCGGTGAACGCGATCATTCTTAACCGTTAGATATCCGGTGCAAAGTCATGGAAACTTTTTTTATAGCGCTTGCCATCATAGCAATGTCAGGCATTTGCTTTTGGTTGTTTGTTATTGAGCCACGTAGGAAGATTTACGATCTATGAAATGAACGCTCCAATCAACGCACCGCCGCGAAACAATGCCGCCAACCGCGACGTTATTTGAAACGTTACGATCACAGCACGCTTCTTTAGCAAAGTGGATCGCCAGCGCCTTCCGGCGCGCCTACTGCCAATATGGCGGATAGCCGGAAGTCTTCTCTTGCGCCGCGAGGAGCCGCAGCATGGCCGGCCATTCCAGCACGCCGTAGGGCCGCCGCGTGCCGGGCTGATAAAGATGCGCCGTGTGCGCGAGCACGTTCTCGCCCGGCATGGTCAGTTCAATGCGCGCGGCCATCGCGTCGACTTGCGACCGGCAGGACATTTCCAGCTGATACATTGTGTTAAAGGCCTGCTGGATGGTCGTGCCGCAGCTCAAAAGCCCGTGGTTGCGCATGATCATGGCGTCGTGCGGCCCGAGATCGCGCACCAGCCGCTCGCGCTCGTCGATCTCGACTGCCGGGCCTTCATAGTCGTGATAGCCGATATGGCCGACGAAGCGAATCGAGGTTTGCGACAGCGGCAGGAGGCCGCATTTCATCGCCGCCACCGCCATTCCGGCGCGCGTATGGGTATGCAGCACGCAAGCAACATCCGGCCGCGCTTTGTGAATGGCGCCATGGATCACATAGCCGGAGACATTGATGCCGTAATCGGTATCGGGCTTGCTGACGATGTTGCCCTCGACATCGATTTTGACCAGGCTCGACGCCGTGATTTCCTTGTAAAGCAGGCCATAGAGATTGATCAGGAGGTGCTCGGTGTCCGGAATCCGCGCCGTGATGTGGTTGTAGATCAGATCGGTCATCTCATAGGCGTCGACCAGCCGGTAGCAGGCTGCCAGATCGAGCCGGGTCTGCCACTCTTGCGCGGACACTTCGTTGCGGATTGACTTGAAGTCAGTGGAGTAATTCACGGTTTATCCTTCCCTTTTCAGCATAGCGTCATGTACGGGGTTGAATCTTGCTTGAATGGCCGCCCAACCCCTGGGAATCGGCAATACCAGCTAGCGCCAGGTCTTCCGGATAAACGAATAGCCTCTTGGCTTCGCGGTCGAGCAAACTTGCCTCGTGCTGTAGCTCATTCTGGCGGTGGCTGGGCAGGGTCGCTTTAAGATTTTCAATCATCGCCCGCAGGCGGCGTACGATCTGAAGGTTGCTCGCCCCGTAGGCCCTTATCTCGGTGAATGCCAGATGGACAAAGTCATCCCAATTTGGAGTCCGGAATATAATGCGCAATCGTCCCGAAGCGTTTACGATTTCATCGGTCCGAAGATTGCGTTGGCCGACGGCTCGAAGC
>JBASAH010000128.1:0-2874 GCA_049650505.1 Xanthobacteraceae bacterium | reverse complement strand
GATCGCAGCCTGATCGGCCGCGGCGGCGCCACCATCATGGCGCAAATGACAGTGGCGGCGGCGCTCGGCGAGGAAGTGCCGGATGCGCCAGGCCACCACTACGCCGACACCATCGCCGCGGGCCGCGGCCTGTGCGACGAAAAGCTGGCAGAGCTTTTATGCGCGGATGCGCCGGCATGCATCCGCGAGCTCGATGGCTGGGGCGTCGGCTGGGCGCGCAAGGACGGTCACATCACCGCGACCACCGCTCCCGGCCACGACCGGGCGCGCTGCGTCTATGTCGATTTCATCAATACCGGGCCGGCCGTGTCGAAAACGCTGCGCACCGTGATCGCGCGCAACAAGGACATTCGCAAAGTCGGCGACATCTGCATCGTCGATCTCGTCGCCGCCGGCGGCGTCGAAATTACCGGCGCGGTCGGCTGGCATGTGAGTAGCGGCGCGGCAGTGACGATTGCCGCCAAGGCGACGGTGCTCGCCACCGGCGGGTTGACCCGGCTGTACCGGCGCAACAGCGCCTCGCTCAATATGGGCGGCGACGGCTATGCCCTAGCGCTGCGCGCCGGCGCGTCGCTCATCGACATGGAATTCGTGCAGTTCTTTCCGATCGGCCATTTGGCGCCGCGGCTCGTCGGCATGGATCCGATCATGTGGGACCCGTTCCGCTACAAGCTCGGCGGCCGGCTTCTCAACGGCCGCATGGAAGAATTCACCTCGCGCTACGGCTCCGACGAGGACGGCAAATATGTGCTGCCCCGCGATCTCGCGACCTATGCCATCATCAAGGAAGTCGAGGCCGGACGCGGCTCGCCGCATGGCGGCGCTTATCTGTCGTTCGAACACTGCTCGGCCGCGGCATTGCGCGCCGCGTTCGGTCCGGTGATCGATCGCCTCGCCGCTAACAATATCGATCTCACCGGCATGCCGGTCGAAGTCGCGCCGATCGCGCATTATCACATGGGCGGCGTGGTCGCCGACGTGGCGATGCAAACCGAATTGCCGGGACTGTTCGCCGCCGGTGAAGTGATCGGCGGCGCCAATGGCGCCAACCGCCTATCCGGCAATGCCATCACCGAAGCCCTGGTATTCGGCCGCTGCGCCGGGCGGAACGCTGCGATCCATGCCAGCAAAATCGCGCGGCGCGAATTGCGCCCACAAGATGCACGCGCCGCGATCGATCTCGTCGGCAGCGATGGCGACCCCGCGCGCAATCGCAACACCGCGGCGATGATCGCGCGCCTGCAAGCGATCATGGCTGACGAGGTCGGGCCGTTGCGCACTGCCACAAAACTTGAGCGCGCGGTCGCTGAGATTGCCGCGCTGACGGACGAACTCGGTGAACGTCCGCCTGCGGCAAACGGCGGCTTCGATCTGCAGCGGTTGGAATGGTTCGATCTGCGCAATATGCTCACCGTCGCGCGCGCGGTCGCCCAATCGGCGCTGCAACGGACCGAAAGCCGCGGCGCCCATCAGCGCGAGGACTTTCCGCAAATGCTGCCGCAATGGCAACGCCACCAGTGCGTGCGCCTTGCCGGCGGCGCGCTGCAAGTGAGCGGCGCGCCGGCTGCGGCGCTGGTGTTATGAGCGCAATCGCCAAACTAAAAATTCGGCGTGGCAGCCGCGGCGGTCCGGTGCGCTGGCAGACGTTCGAAGTACCGTTCGAGCCCGGCCAATCGGTGCTCGACGGGCTGCGCTGGCTGCGCATCAACAAGGATCCGTCGCTGGCGATGCGGTTTTCCTGCATCAACGCCAATGCCTGCAAGGAATGCATGATCCAGCTCGACGGCGAGACCGTCTATGCCTGCACGGCGCGCCTCGAGCCGCGCGAAATGACGCTCACGCCGCTGCCGAAAAAGAATCTCATCCGCGATCTCGTCACCGAGATCGCCCCGCCGTCGGAGCGATTCAAATAAGTCTGCCAACGCGACAATCCTCAAACAAACGAGGGATCCCGATGCCGATCAAAACCAAATATCTGTTCGTCGCCAGCATGGATGTGGACCCGGAGAAGGAAGCGTTGTTCCACGAAGTCTATGACACCGAGCACATCCCCAATCTCCTGAAAGTGCCGGGCGTGCATGCGGTGGTGCGGCTCGAGGGCGAGCCGTTCGCCATGAGCATCGGCGGCGAAGAACGGCGCGTCACGCCGGAAGGCCCGCGCCATACCGCGATCTACGAGATCGACGGGCCGCAGGTGTTGATCAGCCCGGAATGGGCCAAGGCGGTTGAAGCCGGCCGCTGGCCGAAAGAAGTGCGGCCGTTCACCCGCAACCGGCGTCATGCGCTCTATCGGCTGCGGTGAGGGCGCGGCACGGTTTCCAGCACGCGTCATGGCCGGGTGTGTCAGACCAATGGCGTCCCTTTTACTTCGCGCCGACACTCACCATGGACCATCGGGTCAAGCCAGATGGTGAGATAGAAGGGGAGATTTGCACCGAAGGTGCGCACTCATCCGCCCGGCAGCGTGATGGCCTCAGCGCGACGCTGGCTCGCGATCATCGAGGTGCGCAGCAGGAATTGCCGAGCGCGCTCGGGATCGGCCACGGTTTCGCGCAATTCGTCGAGATTGCGCTGGCGTGTTTTCGGATCGCGTGCCTCGAGACGCTTTTTGTTGGCGATCGATTGCTCCTGGACGAATTCGATCGCCACGGTGCGCCGTTGCAAATCGTACAAGTCGAGCAGCCGTTCGGATGCAGCATCGAGGAGCACGCGTACGAGCTTGTCGGATAAATTAACCGCGTCCTGAATGCCGCCGTTTAATCCCATGCCGCCGATCGGATTGTTAACATGCGCGGCGTCGCCGGCAAGGAGCACACGGCCTTTGCGAAAGGTCTCGGCGACCCGCTGATGGGTCACGTAAAGATTGCGATGCAC
>JBASAH010000127.1:0-2454 GCA_049650505.1 Xanthobacteraceae bacterium | reverse complement strand
CGAGGAGATCGCCCTCACTCAGCCTTGATGTTGGCCGCCCGGATCACCTTGGCCCACTTGTCGGTATATTCGACAATGAACTTACCGAAATCGGCGGGCGAACTCACAAACGGCACCCCTCCTAGATCGGCGATGCGCGTGGTGAATTTGGGATCAGCAAGAGCCGCATTAACTTCTTTGTTGAGCTTATCGATGATCTCGATCGGCGTGTTCGCAGGGGCGCCGATGCCTTGCCAGCCGGTCGCCACATAACCAGGCACGACCTCGGCGATGGCTGGAACGTCCGGAAGCACGTCCGAGCGCGTCGCTGAGGTCACTGCTAACGCGCGCAGCTCTCCTGCCCTGATGTGCTCTATCGATGTTACAAGGGTATCGAACATGACCGCAACGTGTCCGGCCAGAAGGTCGGTGAGCGCCGGCCCGCCGCCGCGATACGGGACGTGCAGCATGCATCACCAGGTGCATTGTTTCTCCTGGGATTTTGGGATGTTTTATCTTCCTGTGGATCGCCATTGTCGAACCCTCCCTAAATGAGGTTCGGGACATTTGTCGTCCCGCACGAAACACTAATCGTGTAATTTTGTGACAAGCGGCCCACAGCTCCGGCAGCTTGGCGATATTCGCTGCGATCCTTCGCGCCCTCATCGTAGGTCGAGGCTCATCCTATCTCAAAGGATCAGCGAGACAGTCCAAGGCGGCGGGAAGCGGCGAGGGGAGGGCATCAAAGCGAGAGCATGAGCCGCATCATTTGCCCAATCCCATGTTCTTGACGGCATCCATGACAGTAATTTCGCCGTGTTGGTAGCAATATCGGTTGAGGTTGCTCGCATCCCTTCTAATTGCGCCGGGTTCGATGACCGTGTTGTTGTGTTCGTGGTGGTAATACCCGCTAAGCCACAATATGACATCCCTCGAGCTAAATGGGAGTTCCTCATGCGAAAGCTGCTCGCACGTTATTTTAACAACGTCGACTGTCACTTGTGCTTGCGGCGCTGGGATCTGCACAAATATCGATAATGCACTGGTGAGAAGCAGCCGAGCTTTCACGATCACCTCCATGCCCCTGTAGACTGCCAGTCTTTCCACTCCGTGCTGTCCTTTACCACGAAGCCTGGGTCGAGTTCTTCAATCGTCCGGGCGGCGGGAAGCGGCGTCGTTCGGGCATAAAGCACACCTAGGTAGTAATCCGGAGTTGTTCCTTGCCCGCCATGCTTTATCGAGTGATGTGGGGAAACTTGGGGGAACGGGGACGTGGGCACTTTCCTATATCGCTGCCCGGCAACGGGCTTGAATGTGCAGGGACTACGCGCGGAGCTTTCGCACGCGCCGGGCGATGATATTTACGAAGCAGTGACCTGCATTGCTTGCCGCGGCGTTCACCTGGTCAATGCAAAAACTGGCCGGGTAATTGCGACGAACGCCGATGCCCTCACTGCGGCAGACAAGGCACGCGCTCAAGCTGCAACACAAGGCGCAGCGATACAATTACATCGTCCATATCGCCGCCCTTAGCCGCCTCGGTAAGCTGCCTGGAAACGTGACGCCATGTGTCGCGCTCTCGGCACTCAGGCGGCAGATGCCGTTCCATAAGCTTGCGTATGTCGCCGAGCGTGTGCAATGTCGTGATGGTCGGGATTTTCAGCGGTCGCGGCAGCTTGCGCGACCAATTCGGGCGGGCCACAGGAACACACCTCACTCACTCAAACACGCATTTCTAAGATAGGGATTTTGCTCGAAGCGCTCAACTCATCGCACGGACACATGGCCAAAATATTGGACCCAAGTTTGGACCCAAACTCGTAACTACGGCACGGATGGGGGCGCATCAGACGGACGGGCGCGGTGTTGGAAGTCCTGTAAAGCTGGACTGTGCAGCACACGCCGACACTGGCTCACACCAAATTCAGCGATGGGAATCCTTGGCATCGTGGCCATGCCGTTCGGTTTGGATGCCGAGTGCTGGCGGCAGATGGGCTACGGCATCGAGTGGATGAACGCGGTTGGTCTGTGGGTCGCAAGCCTGCCCGGCGCCTTCGGCCGCGTGACGCTGTTTAGCAATGGGGCGCTCTTGCTGATGACGGCGGGCCTTCTGGTCATCGGTCTATTGAAAACGCCATTGCGCTGGGTCGGCTTCGTGCCAGTGGCGCTGGCCATCTTCTGGGCGGCGGGCAAGCCGCTGCCGGGTGTGTTGGGCCGGCTCGCGCTCCATCATAGCGGCGGCGATAGCTTCGCGGTTCGCGAATGGCTCGCCGCCGATGCCGACGGCCGCGATGTTCACGATCGGGGGCTGGGGCAGGGGATCGCCTGCGATCAGTCCGGCTGCATCGCCAAGCTCGCCGACGGCGCGCTCGTGGCTTACGTGCTCGCGCCGGAGGCGTATGAGGAAGACTGCCGGCGTGCGGCTCTCGTTGTCGCCACGCGCGGCGATCCGCCGGCGGATTGCCGGGCCAAAGT
>JBASAH010000126.1:0-1569 GCA_049650505.1 Xanthobacteraceae bacterium | reverse complement strand
CCAATCCCTCGCTCGAGTGGCTGGGTTCCGCGCATATCATGACCATTTCGGTCAGCATCATCCTCTGGGCGGTTGTTGCGGCCGTTTGCCTATTCTGGCTGCATGGGACGCGCAGCGGTTCGCTCATCTTCGCGATCGGCGCCAATCCAGTGGTCAGCCGCCTGTCGGGCGTGCCGATTCGCCGACTGACGCTGGCTACCTACGTCATCTCGGGATTTTGCGCAGGCCTCGCTGGCCTTCTGCTGCTGTCGATGAATGGACAAGGCTATGTCGGCATCGGCGATCCGTACTTGTTGTCGTCGATCGCGGCGGTGGTGCTCGGCGGCACCTCGATCCTTGGCGGACAAGGCTCTTATCTTGGCACGATCGCCGGAGCGGTGCTGCTCGTGACGATGACGGCGTTGATCACGGTCGTGAACGCCTCGGAAGGTTGGCGCAGCGTTATTCTCGGCTGCCTGATTTTGGCTATGCTGCCATTGTCTGGCCGCGACCAGTCCCGCTGGAGAATGCGCGCGGCACCGATCGATGAAGGAGACTAAGTTGCTTGTCCAGGACTTGGATACGCCCTGCGCGGTGGTCGATCTCGACGTGATGGAGAACAATCTCCGGCGCTGTCAGACTTATCTCGACCGTCACGGCTTGAACCTTCGCCCGCACATCAAGACTCACAAGATTCCGGAATTCGCCCATCTGCAGATCAAGCTCGGCGCGAAAGGCGTCAATTGCCAGAAGCTCGGCGAGGCGGAGGTCATGGTCGACGCAGGCATCTCCGATATCCTGCTGACCTACAACCTCGTCGGTCAGACTAAGCTCGATCGCCTCGTGGCGCTCGCCCGTCGGGCCGACATCAAAGTCGTGGCGGACTCGAAGGACGTGATCCAAGGCCTGTCGTCCGCCATGTCCCGAGCTGGGCTTGAGCTGCCGGTGCTCGTCGAATGCGATACCGGCGCGCAGCGTTGCGGGGTCACATCGCCGACCGACGCCGTCACGCTGGCGCAGGCTATCGACCGTGCGCCCGGGCTCAAATTCAAAGGGATTATGACCTACCCGCCAAAGAACTCGGTGGCCAAGACCAACGCTTGGCTGACCGAGGCCGTCGATCTATGCAAGCGCTCTCAGCTTGCCGTCGAAACCGTCAGCAACGGCGGAACGCCCGACCTCTATAGCGCCCATGAAGTGACGGTCGCGACGGAGCACCGGCCTGGAACCTACATTTACAGCGACCGCAATCATGTTGAGACGCATGGTCTCGGCGCGCTGGCCGACTGCGCTCTGCGGGTTCAGACGAGAGTCGTGTCGCACGCTGCGCCGGACCGCTGCGTGATCGACGCCGGGTCGAAGAGCCTGTCGTCCGATTTGCTCGGGCTCAACGGCTTCGGTCGCATCCTCGAGCATCTCGACTGGGAGATCTATGGCCTGAGCGAAGAGCACGGACACGTGCGCGCGCCGCCCGGCTCGGGCGAGCCCAAAATCGGCGAGCTCGTCACTGTCATCCCCAACCACGCCTGCGTGGTGACCAACCTCTACGACCGAATCTACGCCGCCCGGCAGGGACGAGTCGAAACCTTC
>JBASAH010000125.1:0-1975 GCA_049650505.1 Xanthobacteraceae bacterium | reverse complement strand
GCGCCGACCGTGCCACCGGCGCCGCCACGGTTGTCGATAACCAGCGCGTGTCCGATTGCCGCCCGAGCGGCTCGAAAACGATACGGGCGACAATGTCGATCGTACTGCCGGCCGTAAACGGGATGATCACGCGGATCGACTTGGCGGGCCAACTTTGCGCGCAACTAACGTGCGGTAGCGCGGGCGTGATAGCGGCAGCGGCGATGACTTGCAGATGGCGACGGCGAGTATGTTTCAAGGACGTTCCTCCTCATCAGGCATCGAAGGCTGCGCGTGCCTCCTGTCTGATTTCAGCTTGCCTGTCTATCTTTGTATGCCAGCTGAAAAAACCGCAACGAACCAAAGTCCGAGCGCATTTGCTTCATCTTATCTTACCAACTACCGCATCGCCGCATCCAGCCCGTGAAGCGTGAGCGGATACATCCGCCGATGCCGGGGACCGTCATCAGTCGCTCGCAGCCTTTGTCCTGACGGGCCAGCGCCTCGCTGCTCGCCCGCGCCGACGAAGTGATCGAGTGAGTGCGCCAGCCGCAAGCTGGTGCGTCCAACCGGTGAAAGTCAACTACCCGGCTCCCAGGCAAAACGATAGACTCTGCCGCCTACGGTCTGTCCGCCGGTACAGTTCAAGGACTGAATGGATTGCACAACACGGACCCGCAGTAATAGACTGCCTTCGACAACACGCTACTCAGCCAGAAAGAGCCGGAGGCTTCGTCATGAAACATTTGATGCTCATTCCGCTAATGTTTCTGTGGGCGCAAGACGTCGTGACCGCGTCCCCCATTATCGTCGATGGCCCCTATGTGGCCGAGGCTATTGCGCGAAATGCCGTTGTTTGGGACGTACGACCTGCCGATGCCTATGCCGGAGGACACATTGTGGGCGCCATCAACATCGGCGATGCGGCGAAAGTTCTGCGTGACGAAAATACGGAGGATTTCATCGCGACGGACCGCATCGAGAAGATACTCGGTGCGGCGGGTCTCGATCCGAAGCGCGAAACCATCATCTACGGCATCCGCGGCACGTGGAATCCCTATTTAGCTCTTTACACCTTGCAGTATTTCGGGGCCCGCAATGTCCGTGTCTATCATGAAGGCATCGAGGACTGGGTCGCCGCCGGCCGGGCGATTAGCCGTGACCCCTCGCAGCTTCCGCCTGTCGCGCTCAAACTGGAGATCAATCCGACCGTAGCGGTCACGACCAAAGAGATGGTGGCGCGGCTGAACAACTCGAATGTGCAAATCGTGGATGCGCGCACTCCGCAGGAATTCATTGGCGAAGATATCCGCGCAATTCGCGGTGGTCATATTCCGGGCGCAATCAACATCCCTTACGAACAGAATTGGATCGATCCCCAAACCCCCACCAAGCTCGCGCGCAAGCAGATCACCAGCAATGCCGGCATGTCGCTCAAGCCGGCCGAGGACCTGAAACGATTATACGCGAGCCTCGATCCCAGCAAAGAAACCATTGTCTACTGCCAGAGTGGCGCGCGTGCGTCGGAGACTGCGGGCGTGCTTCAGCAGCTGGGCTTCACAAACGTCAAGGTCTACGATTCGTCGTGGCTGGGCTACGGCACACCCTTGATGCACCCGCCGATAACGTGAGGTTCTTCAATGTGGGGCTGCTAAACTCGCGTTTATCGGCGCTGCAGGACCGGGTCAACCAGCTCGAAAAGGAACTCGCCGAAGCAAAAGCGCGAAAATAGGTGAACCAATGGCGCAGGAGACAACTGGATCTGAGGCAAGCGAAAGTTCACTGAGCTCCCGATCGAACCGATCACCAGCACGATCGAGAAGACCGACAGCACGCGCGATGAGCGCGCCTCGGAATTGGTCGACCGCTTGTCCTTATATGGTCTGGGGCGGCCGGGTTATCCCCGTGCCGCTCGTTGACAACGCGGTGCGGTTTTCAGAGCCCCCTTTAGAAACTCGATGGCCATTGGCCGCCAATGGCCTGCACGAGGGAACTC
>JBASAH010000124.1:0-13401 GCA_049650505.1 Xanthobacteraceae bacterium | reverse complement strand
CAGCAGCGCGGGCACGTCGCGCTGCGCGCCCTCGCGAGATTCCTGGGGCTGGAGCTGCGCCGAAAGATAGGCGCCCTGCTGGCGTGACAGCGCGACCATGTCCCGGCCGAACGGCAGTTGCATGTGTTCGAAGTGGGCGAGACCCCGCTTGAGATCGCCATCGGCATCGCGCAGGCAGTCGGCCAACACGGCGGCATCGATCGCCGCCTTGGTTGCGCCGGCGCCGACATGGGGCCGAGCAACAAACGCGGCATCGCCGGCGAGCGCCGCCCGGCCGAATACCAGCGCCGGCGATTCGAGATCGAAGATCGGCTGAACGAATGGCTCGGTGCGCGCAAAAATCTCGGCAATCTGTGGGGCGAGCAGCGCCTTGGCGTCGGCCTTCACGCGCGCAATGACGTCATTGCGGATTAAGGGCGGCGGAATGCCGGTGGCATGACAGCGGCCGGAGGCATCGGTGCACATATCGGCAAGCGCAAGCGGGTCGGTCGGCCGGTACCAGACGATGTTGTAGCCGCGCCGCCCGACGGCCGTGTCATTGTCGCGTCCCGGCACCGGATAAGCCAGCAGTTGCTCGCCTTCGGGCAGGCAGAACGAGTAAAGCTCGAAAATCTCGCGATGTATGTCGGGCGGCACCTGCCGTTCGTCGAGCACGGCGCGCCAGGCAACGTAGCCGGCATAAATCGGCTGTGCCTGGGGCAAAAATTGCGCGCGCACCGTCGAGCGGACGCCATCGGCGCCGATCAGCAAATCGCCGCGCTCAATAGAGCGATCGGCGAATAGAGCAGTAACGCTCTCGGCGTCTTGCTCGACTCGAACAAGCCTTTTGCCGAGGCGGTAATCTTGTGGCGGCAGCGGCTCGCGAAGCGCGCGATAAAGCCGCGACCAGGCGCTCATCGTCCGCGCGGTTGGTTGTTCGACCGTAATTTTGCCGGCGCGATCGAGACAGACGACCTTTGGCACCTCGACGCCCATGGTCTCGTCGAAAGCAATGCCAGCGCGACGCAGCACCGCGATGAGCTGCGGGTGCGTGCCGAGGCCGACGCCGCGGCCCGTCAACTCCTCCGCATTGCCTTCAAAAACGCTCGGATGCCAGCCGGCGCCACGCAGAAGATGCGCCGTCAATAGCCCGCCCAGCGATCCGCCGATAACGAGGGCGCGTTTCATCTATTGCCATACCCCTTGAGCGGGGGAGGGCAATTTCACGGCAACGCCCAGGATAAGCTGTCGTGACCTGGCTTGTAATCGGTGTTGGTCAGCGCCGGATTGCGGTTCACGAGCGGGCGGCCATACATCGGATTGGTCTGGCTGCGGGTCTCGTGCTCTACGGTGAACAGTACGTCCCGGCAGTCGAGATCGATCACGTCCTTGAAACGGTACTCATATTCGCCGGTCTCGCCCGTGATCAGGCCAAGCTCTTTGAGCCGCCGATGCGGACCGGAAAAATCGGCAATGTAAATCTGCACGTGGTGACGGTCGTACGGGCGTTCCGGCGCATCCGTCTCGCGGAAATAGAGATATTGTTTTTCGCCGACCTGTACGCGCGCTTCCGGGCCGCTACCGTTCTTGACGACGTCCGCCGGCGCGTGCAGCACCTCGCGATAAAATTGCGCAATGCGCGGTGCCGTGTCGGGCCGGACATCGAACCGGACGTAAGGCATACCAAGCTGGATTCGGCCGAAACGCTCCTTGTCGGGGGCATGCACATGGATGCGGTTGCCCCAGGGACAAACTGTCTCGACGCAGTCGTTGCTTTCGCGAAATTCGAATTTGGTATCGGCCAGCGCTTTGCGTACGCAGCTTAGCCGGTTGAGCAGGGCTTGCCGGTCCGGTATGACAAGCCCAATGACGCCGCGCAGGATTTCTGGCGTGCCCGTCGGCAAGTGGAATTGGCTCATGCCGACATTGATCCACATATTGCCGGCGCCGGTATTGAGGAATGGATCGCGCGTCAGCCCGAGCCCGGTGACGTAATAATGCGTCGCGATGTGCTGATCGCTGATACAGACGTTCACGTGGCCGAGATTGACGATGTTGCCGAGATCCTGCGCGCCGCGATCATATTCTTTGGTCTGCATAGGGCGGTTCCTTCATTCCCAGCACAGTCAGGAATTTTGATTGGCGCAAAATAAAACCGAAATTCGTCTTTTTACACTGGTCACGGCGGCAACCTCTGCAGCTCTGGAAACGCTGCATAGGCCACTCCGGTGCACTCCTCTTTCGGCATATCGACGAATCGGTCAAGCCGCCCGCCTATAAACACGGCGGCAATCTCTTTGGTCGCGGCATATTCGCTGGCGTTTTTCTTAGGAGTAAATCGCAAACAAGCGATATAGCGCGATACCGTGCCGGAAAATTTAAGCACCGGCTCGGAGATCGCGGCATCGCGGACGCCGGTCGGGTTATTCAGATAAGCATGCATCGCGGCAAGGATCTCGGATTTGTAGTTCGCCGGATAGACGTTGATGCCGCTGTCGCTATCGACGCCAATGTCGTGCCCGCAGGCGCCGAGTACGACTGCCAGGCTGAGCAGCAGGGTTTTGAGCACCAAGCTTGCGCTTCGCAATAGCTACCCCGCGGCCGGCTGGGTTGCCTGGTGCGCGTGGTTCTGCACCGCCAGGTTGATCAGCGCAAGCATCATTGGCTCCGCCCTTTCGCCGGCGCTTTCGCGGTTTGCGGCCGCTGCCGCTCGATCTGGCAATTGCGCCAGAAATGACGCCAAAGGATGCCCTCCCATTTTCACGATCGAAGGTAGTCTCCTCGGGAGAAAGTATCGCGCGCGGAAAACAACAACAAGGCGATCGGCGTTACAGTCGCACGGTTCAAGGCTTGCCGCGCGCTTCCCATCCGGCAGTCAAGCCGGTACGCTCGCTAGTGGTTATTGCCACCCAAGCGGCATGGTACCGCGTTTGCTGCGCACGATCGATGTTTGCTTTCGCGGATTGCGCTGACAAGACGTGGAGGGGGGATGATCGAAGTGGATCGCAGGGTCGGGGTCGATGAAATTGTTTCATGCGTCGACGTTTGACATTGTCAAAATCTGATAATCAGGGGTCAATGGGTCTTGCCGCCGGTTAAAGCCGGCAAAATCGACGCATTTAACTGAACATGTGTCACTGAGCGCAGCGCGGTAGTCGGGCCGGTATGGAGCTTCTTCAGCATTTCATCCACGCTTATGGACTTGTAGCGGTCGCGGCCGTCGTCGGCCTCGAATGCGTCGGCTTTCCGTTGCCCGGCGAAACCGCCCTGCTGGCCGCGGCGATCTATGCTGGCACCAATCACGATCTCAACATCGTCTCGGTCATCGTCACAGCGGCGGCCGCCGCCATTGTTGGCCGCATGATCGGTTATGTGATCGGCCGCGAATACGGCTATTGGCTGTTGTTGCGCTATGGCAATTATGTGCGGATGTCGCCGAGCAGGATCAAACTCGGCCAATATTTGTTCTTGCGCCATGGCGGCAAGATCGTTTTCGTCGCGCAATTCGTTCCGGTGCTGCGCACCGTCGCTGGCCTCTTCGCCGGCGGTAACGTCATGCCGTGGCGTAATTTTCTGGTTGCCAATATCGTCGGTGCGTGCATTTGGGCGGTCACCTACGGCTACGCGGCCTATGCGCTCGGTCTGGGATTTAAGCGTTTGGAGGGGCCGATCGTCATCGTTCTCGCGGTCCTCACGGTCGTGGCATTTATCGTCGGGGGGATTTTCATTCATCGGCACGAGGCCCAGCTTGCCGCGGAGGCGGAAAGGGCGATGCCGGGCCCGCTCAAGCTGCCGTGAACGGATTGTGACGGTCTAGTGCGGTGGATTTGAGGTTCCTACAGTTCAGTCGGAAGCTCTCATAGGAACTTCAAATCCTAAAACCGCACTAGAATTATATATTTGCTAGTGTCCCTTGATTCCGAAGTTCGCATGAGAGCGTGTCGATAAAGCGTGCGAACTTCGGAATCGGGACACTAGTGCGAGTTCCTTGCAGCTAGCGCCCTGGCCCACCATATTTATTTACGTCGGCGCGGAAGCTTTCCGCCCGGCAGGGGCGCCGCAAGGGCCCCGCAAAGTCGCTTATAACCAAGGGCTTTGGAGCCATGTCCAGGGTGCCGTCGCTTTCGAGTCCATTTCTGCTCGGCTTCGATGAAATCGAGCGCGTGCTTGATCGAGTCGGAAAGGCGGCCGACGGCTATCCACCATACAATATCGAACGAGTTCCGCGCGACGGGAACAGGCCCGAGCGCTTGCGCATTACCCTTGCGGTCGCCGGGTTCACGCGCGATCAGCTCGAAGTCATCGTAGAGGAGAACCAACTCATCATTCGCGGTCGCCAGCAGGACGACAAAAGCCGGCAATACATTCACCGCGGCATCGCTGCGCGCCAGTTCCAGCGCACGTTCGTACTGGCCGACGGGATGGAAGTTTCGGGTGCAGACCTGAAGAATGGATTGCTATCGATTGACCTCGTTCGCCCAGAGCTGGAGCGCGTCGTTAAATCGATTTCAATCAAAGAGTACGATTAATAAGGCGTTTAATAAACAAAGACTCGACCAAGGCCAGAAAGGAGTCGAGCGCCATGAACGATATGAACAGTGCTGAAAACAAACTTGAAATGTCGGCCGAGGCGCTCGCGCATCTCGGCGACGGGCAAATTGCTTACGTCAAAATAATCCGGTCCGAAGACGTCCGCGCCTTGTTTCCACAAGCCGAAGTGCCGCAGATGGCGCCCGGCCAGAAGCTGTTCGCGCTGCACGCTGCCGATGGCACGCCAATCATGCTTACCGACAGCCGCGAGGCCGCGGTTGCCAACGCCTGGAGTCAGGAACTCGAAACCGTGAGCGTGCACTGATCGACACGCAGGTATCAGTGAACAGAGACAAAACGGGGTCGCGATATCTCGCAGACCCCGTTTTTATTTTGAGCGCTGATTACTGATACTGATTATTGCTTACTGATCCCCGATTAGGCGGCACTTGCCGAAGGCATGGCCAGAACGGCATAGAGCGATTCAGCATCTTGAGTAGCGCGCAATTTGTGCACAACAGTCTGATCTCGCAGCAGGCGCGCAATGCGCGCCAAGGCTTGGAGATGATCGGCGCCGGCCGCTTCCGGCGCCAATAACAGAAAGACCAAGTCGACCGGCTGATTGTCCAAAGAGTCGAAATCCACAGGCCGGTCGAGCCGCGCAAACAATCCGAACAATCTGGTCAGAGTTGGCATTTTCAGGTGTGGAATGGCAATGCCATTGCCAATCGCCGTGGTGCCGAGCTTTTCCCGCTGTATCAACAGGTCGAAGATCGCCCGCTCGTTCTGCCCAGTGAGCATGGCTGCGCGCGCGGCAAGCTCCTGGAGCACCTGTTTCTTGTTATTGACCTTGAGCGCCGGGAGAATCGCGTTTGGCGCGATCAGATCGTTGAGCCGCATGAATGGAACCTGAGGAAAGAAGCTTTTTGCCAGCGCCGATTTCGAAGGCGTGATGTTCCCGGCAACCGGTGCCGACGTTCCGGGATCGTGCTTAAAGGCGGCGGACCATAGGGAGGGTCTGCAAGCGCGTCAATGGGCATTCAGCGAAGAAAAAGCCGCCGGATCGATCCAGCCGAAATGTCCGTCCGGCCGCCGATAAACAACGTTTATTCCGCCATGCGCGGCGTGACGAAACACCACGACAGGCGCGCCGGTCATGTCGAGTTCCGTCACCGCCTCGCTGACCGAGAGTTGTTTCAAGGCCGTCTTTGATTCGGCAATGATGACCGGTGTGAAATCGCCGGCCTCCGCTTCATTGTCGTGTCGCGGCGCCTCGATGACATAGCTTGCAGCATTAGTGGAGGCTTCCGGCGCACCCCGCTCGGGACGGTGCTCCTTGAGCCGGCGATGATAACGGCGAAGTCGTTTTTCGATCCGCAGCGCCGCTTGATCGGCGCTGGCATAGGCGTCCAAAGCCATGCCTTCGGCATGCAGCGTTATCTTGGAGTCGAGGTGAATGGCGCACTCCGTGCGAAAGCCGAACCCGTCTTTTGCCAGCGTGACATGCCCGGAATAGCCGCCGTCGAAATATTTGCTCAGGGTTTCCGCTATCCGCGCGCCGATTCGCTTGCGCAAAGCCTCACCCAAATCGAGGTTTTTCCCTGACACGCGAAATGGCATGACAGCCTCCTCGAAATGACCGGAAATCGCCGAGTTGCTTCTTTTGAGCTAGGCACTCCCCAGCGCTGCGTCAACGTGCTGGCATTGCGCGTACAGGGGATTTTCCCACGCCGGGCGTCAGACGACCGTGGCCTGCTTTTCGCGCCGACGCTGCACCGAGGAAGGAATCCGCATGGCCTCGCGGTACTTCGCCACTGTGCGCCGCGCGATATCGATGCCGGCGTCGCGCAATTTATCCACAATCGTGTCGTCCGACAAAATATTGGAAACGCCTTCCGCATCGATCAATTGCCGTATGCGATGACGAACCGCCTCGGCGGAATGGGCTTCGCCGCCGTGCGCCCCGGCGATCGCCGAAGTGAAGAAATATTTCAGTTCGAAAATACCGCGGCTGGTCGCCATGTATTTATTGGCGGTGACCCGCGACACGGTCGATTCATGCATGCTGATAGCTTCGGCCACGGTCTTGAGGTTGAGCGGGCGCAGATGCTGGACACCGTGCGCGAAAAAAGCGTCTTGCTGCCGGACAATCTCGTTGGCGACTTTTAGAATGGTCCGCGCGCGCTGATCGAGGGCGCGAACGAGCCAGGTGGCGTTCTGCAAGCATTCCGCAAGATAGGACTTTTCGGTATCGCGTCGCGCGCCGCCCGAAACCTTCGCATAATAGGTCTGGTTGAGCAGCACCTTCGGCAACGTATCGGAATTAAGTTCGACCAGCCACGCGCCGTCCGGAGCAGGCCGGACGAAAACGTCGGGCACGATCGACTGCACGATCGCCGAACCGAAAGCGAGGCCGGGCTTCGGATTGAGCCGCCTGATCTCGGCAACCATATCGGCAAGATCTTCGTCGCCGACGCCGCAAATCTTCTTCAGTGCAGCTAAGTCGCGCCGGGCGACCAGATCGAGCCGGCCAATCAGGGCGGCCATCGCGGGATCGTAACGATTGCGCTCCTTGAGCTGCAGCGCGAGGCACTCGGCAAGATCGCGCGCGCAGATGCCGGGCGGATCGAACGTCTGTAAAATCGCGAGAACAGCCTCGATCTCGGCGATGCCGGTCCCAAGCCTTTCAGCGACGGCAGCGAGATCGCCGATAAGGTAGCCAGATTCGTCCACCAGGCCCGCGAGATAGTGGCCGATCATGCGCTGGACCGGATCGGTGATGGCGAGCGTGACTTGCTCGCGCAGCCACTCCGCCAAGGTCCGCTCCGCAGACACGAACGCTTCGAGATCATATTCGCCGCCATTGCGGGATCCGGAAGCAGCTCCGGCCCATTCCGAATAGCCTGCCGGCATATCGGCAAGGCGCGAGCGCAGCGGCGCGGCCTCGTCAAGCGATGCGTCTTCGACCGGCTCCTCGCGCGAGTGGCTGTCGGTGGAACCGTTGGCCGCACCCTCGCCAGTAGATGCTTCTGCCTCCGCAGTCGGACTATCGGGAGCTACACCGTCGGTGCCGCTGCTTGCCGTTGGCTCGTTTTCCGCGCCACGCTCAAGCAGCGGATTGCGCTCGAGCTCGGCTTCGACATAGGCCGCCAGGTCAAGATTCGACAGCTGAAGCAGCTTGATGGCTTGCATCAGCTGCGGCGTCATCACCAGCGCTTGGCTTTGCCGGATTTGTAGTCGTTGGGTCAGCGCCATGCCGGCCTGCGCGGATTGGTCCGATTCTTGCGTCTTCGACTTACATCATTGATCGGACACTCGCCAGCCGTTCCGCTGCGCAAATTCCAGCCGTTCTGCTGCGCAAATTATAGGCGGAATTCCTCGCCCAAATAGAGCCGCCTCACGTCAGGGTTGTTGACGATGTCGTCGGCGCGACCCTCCATCAACACTTGTCCGGAATAGATGATGTAGGCGCGATCGGTGAGGCCGAGCGTTTCGCGCACATTGTGGTCGGTGATCAACACGCCAATGCCGCGATTGGTTAGATGCCGAACCAGCGCCTGAATGTCGCCGACGGCGATCGGATCGATGCCGGCGAACGGTTCGTCGAGCAGCATGTAATTCGGCCGCGTGGCCAGCGATCGGGCGATTTCGACCCGGCGGCGCTCACCGCCGGACAGCGCGATCGCGGGCGTTTTGCGCAATCGCGCAATATTGAATTCTTCGAGCAGCGCATCGAGGTCGCGCTCGCGACGTCTGCTATCGGGTTCGACCACTTCCAATACGGCGCGGATATTTTGTTCGACGGTGAGGCCGCGGAAGATCGATGCCTCTTGCGGCAAATAGCCGATGCCGAGCCGCGAGCGCTGGTACATCGGCAGCTGCGTCACGTCGCAACCGTCGAGTTCAATCCGCCCGTCGTCGGCCTTGATCAGGCCGGTGATCATATAGAACACGGTCGTTTTGCCAGCGCCATTGGGCCCGAGCAGGCCGACCGCTTCGCCTTTGCGCACATAAAGGCTGACGCCCCTGACCACCTTGCGTCCGACAAAGCTCTTGGCCACGCCGTGCACTGAAAGCAGCGCCTTGCGTTCGCGTGGCGCCGCGCCATTGCCATCGGAACGGCGTCGCGACCGCGCGATCGGACGCTGGCCATTGCCTTGACTGGTCGCTTGGCGAGTTCCTTGGCCGATGCGTTGGCCAATGCCTTGGCCGGCCGGCGGGGCAGGTTGGCGCTCCTCTTGGGGCGGGGTGGCGGGAGGCTGGCGCGGCGGTTGAGCTGGGCCAGGCGCGGGAATCGGTGTTGGGGGGCTTTTACTGCGCGCCGTCTCCGAGGGCGGAGCCGACGGTGGCGGAGCCTTGCTACGCGGCGTCTCCGGTGGCGCTACGCAGGCTATGTCCAAATAGACGGTGCTGATGGTCCCGCCAATCGACGCGAGGTCAATCGCGTCGTGATCGGCGAACGAAACCCCAGGCGCGGCGGCAGCGCGACGGCGAAAATATGAGAAAATATCTGGCACCCCGGTCTCGTCGATTGCGCCTAGGAATCAAAACCAATGCAGATTGGCGCGCGCGGACCATAGCCGATTTCGCTCGGCCGCGGCGCAGCTTTACCCTCTTACTTTTGCCGGCCCGGTCCGATGGTCATGATATTTGATGGACCGCCCTGGCCTTTGCCGGGCTGAATCAGCGCTCGCACGCGCCCAGATCCAGGGCCGCCCGCGCTGGCGCCAGTCGCTCCGGACTCGACTCGAGCATTCCCGGTTTCAGTGTCGACTACAACGCGTTCGCCGTGAATAACGTTTTGGCCCTGGCTGACCACGACATTGCCGCTTAGCGTGATGGTCTTTGTCTTTAGATCGTAAATACCGAGGTCGCCACTGGCGCTCTGATCTTTGGTAATGACGGTCACCGCGCCGCGCGCTTCGATGCGGCGGATGTTCTGAGCGCCGCGCGGCCCGCCGAGCGGCGATTTGACAGTCGCATTGGTCGCTTGGGCGGTGGGTTCCCCAAGTCCAACTTCTTGGCCATAGAAGACAACCAGGCTGCGGCACTTCATGGTGGTGTCGCCCTGCACCACCTGCACGTTGCCGGAAAACGTCGCGGTTTTACTTTTGTCATGTACCTCGAGTGTGGCCGCTTCGATCTGTACCGGCGCATCCTTGTTCTCGGCTTGCAGCGATCTTGCCGGGCCTGAATTTGCAGGGCCGGCGTTGGGCGCTTGTCCGAAGAGACCTTGCGCCGAGGCGAGGGAGCAAACCGGCAATAGTGCCGATACGATTACGATTGCCAACCGTCGCATCGTCACTGCTCGCTCGCTTTGGCGGCGTCGGCGGCTGCTCGCTTGCCTGGCTGCAGCGTCATGGCGACACCGCTGAAACGTATGACGCTGCCCTTGTCCACGATGTCGAGCCGCTTGGCGTTGAGGACGCCGTCAAGCATTTTCACCCAGACCGGCTTCTCCGATACGACACTGCCTTTGCGCACGTCGATCACCGCCTCACTCAAACGTCCCTCGTAGCCACTAGAGGAAACCAGCTCGATATTGTCGTTCAGCGTCAGCATTTCTGTCTTGGCATCATAAATCCCAGAGAGGGCGGACATTTCGACCATGCTTTTGTCTTGCATTTCCATCTTGGCGTGGAGCCGGTGCAGTTCGACAAGATTGGGTTTGGTGATGTCCTGCCCGGCGGCGTCCGCGGAAAATTCGTAGGCGCGCGAATCGATCGTATAGCCGGCCAGGCGCGGTTGCTGCATCGTGATCTTGGTGCCGTGGATGACGAGCTTGCCAAGTTCGCCCGGCAGCCGAAAGCCACCGATCGGCGGCAGGTAATTGATTCCGGTCACGGTCAAGAGAACTGCAGCAATCCCGGCGAGCACGCAGATCCGTAACCAACGGACGTGCCGGCTGTGCCGCACCGCCACGCGGTAGTTGCGCTCGAAGCCGCCGTTTGCCGCGCGCGCGGGGTAGAGAATGGCCAAGCAGTTATCCCTTCACGCCGCCCCTTTGGTCGGACTTAGACCACGGTTCGGGTTGGTTTGTCTCGTACAAATAGGGCTGCGAATATGGCCGAGTGCGGCGGATTTGAAGTTCCTCCTGTTCAGTCGGAAGCTCTCATAGGAACTTCAAATCCTAAAACCGCACTAGAATTATATGTTTGCCAGTGTCCCCTTGATTTCCGAAGTTTGCATGAAAGCGTGCCGGCAAAGCGTGCGAACTTCGGAATCGGGACATTAGCGAAGGCTGACATTTCAGTGAGTTAGCCCGATCGCGCTCAGGAATGGGCGAAAATATCTTCGGTCGCGAAGCCGGCAAGGTCGAGCCGCACTCGATCGGGCAGGAAGCGAAAGCAAGCCGCCGCTAATTGCTCGCGGCCTTCACGCGCCAGCATGGCATCGAGCCGCTCCTTGAGTGCATGCAAGTGAGTGACGTCTGCCGCCGCATAGGCAACCTGCGCCTCGGTCAATTCAAGTGCGCCCCAATCGGAGGATTGTTGCTGTTTGGAAAGGTCCTGACCGAGGACTTCGCGCACCAGATCCTTCAGCCCGTGCTTATCGGTATAGGTTCGCGCCAGCCGCGACGCGATCTTGGTGCAATAAACCGGCTCGGCCATGATGCCGAAGGCTTTCTGCAACACCGCGAGATCGAATCGCGCGAAATGAAAGATTTTGAGCAAGCTCTTGTCGGCGAGAAGCCGTTTCAAATTCGAGGCCTCGCCGGCGCGCGGGGGAATTTGCACCACGTCGGCGGAGCCGTCGCCCGGCGACAATTGCACCACGCAGAGCCGGTCGCGGGCGACTTCGAGCCCCATAGTCTCGGTGTCGATGGCGACCGCGCCCCGATAGCGCGAAATATCCGGCAAATCGCCGCGGTGCAGACGTATGGTCATGCGGCCGTTATCGCGCGCGGTTGCTGGAATTCCAAGGCCCTATTTGGCCGATCGCTCCACACGGTTGATTTTTTCCCGCCGTGGCTGGAACGTTCTTCTCGCAAAGGATTTTGTCGAGGCACAGGCTGCATGCGCCAAAGGCGGTATGCGCCAAAGACTGTGTGCCCCAAAGGCGGTGCGGTTGGCTTCGTTGAGGATCGCCATGCCGGAAGACGACGTCGAGAACTCGCCCGATCTATCGATTTCGCCGGAAAAGGTCTGCTACATCATCGTCAAAGCGCGCGAATTCGACGCCAAGGATGTGGTCACCGATCCGGACGATGCTTCCAATCCGACCGATGACGCCATGGTGTCGGTGCTGGAGGACCATCGCGACGATCCGGTGGTCCAGGAGATCGCTGCTGCGATCTTTGCCATGAGCGAGGACGAACAGGTCGATCTGGTCACGCTCGTCTGGCTCGGCCGCGGCGACGGCTCGCTCGAAGATTGGGATGAATTACGTGCCGAGGCCGCGCGGTCGCACAACAAGCGCACGGCATCTTATCTGCTCGGCATGCCGCTCTTACCCGACTACCTTCAAGAGGGATTGGCACAGTTGGGTTACTCGTGCGACGAGTGAATTTGAACAAACGCCAAGCTACTTGGGCAGCAAAGACGCCCGACAGTTTATTATCTTCCTCATAATTTAGTTCTCTGCTCCGAACGTCGTTCGAGCATTTAGAAACCTCCTGACAACGGTTCCCTTTAGGGGAACCGTGATTTCACCTGTTCCCCAGGAACTACCCGTCCCGCCTATCGTTGGTCTGCTAGCCAACCAGGGAGCGTTGAATATGACGTCAGTGACGAAAAAAGTACTTCTCGGGGCAGCAGCGGGCGGCGCCATGCTGGCACTCTCCGCGATCAATGCCTCGGCGGCAATTGTCTGTAACGGCAGTGTTTGTTGGCACACCCATGAACGCTACACCTATCCACCCTCCGCCGGCGTGGTGATCCACGAAGATGATTGGCGGGCGGGTCCCGGCATCACCTTCCGCGAGCACGAAGGCCGCGGCTATTGGAAAGGTGAAAGCTGGACGGACTTCTAATTGCTTTTGAGGTCGCATGACCGTTGCAAGGCCGTCCGATGTGGCGGCCTTGCTTTTTGAGTGCGCGTATTGAGCGCCGCCGCTGGGCGGCGCGGACACAAACAGCCCATGTTTGGAAGAATTGCCAGGGAATGTTCAACAGGGGGATGTTCAGTTGGTGCCCAGGAGAGGACTCGAACCTCCACGCCTCGCGGCGCTAGTACCTGAAACTAGTGCGTCTACCAATTCCGCCACCTGGGCCAGGGGCGCTTGCGGCGATAGGTAAAAAGCGCATGTCGCCTTGTCAATCGAAGCTGTCAGTCGCCGCACTATACAGCGCAAAACCGATCATGTATCTCGCCAGGCATGGCGCTACAGAACAGGCTCGAAACGCTTGTCGCCGTGTTTGGCGGCTCGGGCTTTCTCGGCCGTCATGTCGTGCGCGCGCTGGCCAAGCGCGGCTACCGCGTCCGCGTTGCGGTCCGCCGGCCGGAGCTGGCTGGGCATTTGCAGCCGATGGGCCGGGTCGGCCAGATCCATGCCGTCCAGGCCAATCTGCGCTATCCGGAATCGGTCAAAGCCGCGACGCGCGATGCCGACGTCGTAATCAATCTGGTCGGAATTTTATTTGAACGCGGTCGTCAGCGCTTTGACGCCGTAATGACGACAGGTGCGCAAACCGTGGCTCAGGCCGCGAAGGCCGTGGCTGCGCCGATTATTCATGTATCGGCGATCGGCGCCGACGAAAACTCTAGCTCCCATTACGCTCGAGCGAAGGCGCAAGCCGAGCGGCTGGTATTGTCCGCGCATGATCGCGCGATCATCGTTCGGCCCTCGATCATTTTTGGGCCCGAGGATGATTTCTTCAACCGCTTCGCCGCGCTCGCCCGCATGTCGCCGGCGCTGCCGCTGGTCGGCGGCGGCCGCACCCGGATGCAGCC
>JBASAH010000123.1:0-4005 GCA_049650505.1 Xanthobacteraceae bacterium | reverse complement strand
GTCGGCCGGCTCGGGAGGGGATCCCGGGCCGGTTTCTTCATGGTCGGGAGAGTAAAAAACAAGATCGTTCGCCGCGACGCGAATCGGCGGTCCTGATAGATTTGCCTTTCGGAAGAACGCGATTGCGTCGAGGGGGAATCCGCCGTGACTCGCAATAACGTGCTTTATCTTGTGATCGGTGCCCTGGCGGTCGTCGCCGCCGTACTGGGCTATCAGGTCTATCAGGACCGCCATAAGCCCGAAGGCGTGCGCATCGACCTCGGGCCGGGCGGGCTGAAGATCGAGGGCAAATAACGAAGGCAGCGGCCGCCGCTGCGCGAGACGTCGATCGGCGGTCTCAGTCGCCTTCGTCCTGACTACCGCGAACGCGGTCCTCCCGCCGCATAAAGCCGCCGCCCCAGAACGGTTCGCCCCGCGGCTGTGCAGCTTCGGATACTGGAGCCTGATCGGCTTGGTTCGGTCCCTCGCGGACGATCGCGCCGCGCCGGCCATAATATCGTTCGTCCGAACCATAGCGTCGCTGCCTGCTCGACCGCGATGACGCCGCGCGCTCCGGATCGTCCTCCCTCGCCCCGCCATAGGAATTGTAAACCCCATTATAGGCGCGCGCGTCGAGCCGTCGCTCCGCGCCGCGCGCCGAGGACATATCGGTGTCGTCGCCTGCGCCGCTGCGCGGCACATCCGACATCATCGTGCGCCTTTGCCCGTGACGGCCGCGGCGTGACGCCCCGGCACGATCTTCGTCAGAAGCCGAGGCGGCTTGTTCATTGCCGGCGCGCTCGCCGCCGACATTCTTGCGATCCGCGTCGCTGTTTTTGCTCGCCGATCGCTCGGGCGTTGCATTCGGCTGTGGCGCCTGTGTTTGCTGTTGCGCGCCAGTTCCTGGATGCGCGCGCGACAGCGCATCGGGCCAGCGTGTCGATTGCTGCTGAGTGGCGGCCGCGATCGGCGTCTGATTAGAGACTGGCTGCGCCGCTGCAGGCGGTGTTTGCGCTTGCGGTGTTTGCGCCTGGGTCTTTGTTTGGGTTAGCGGCTGTGCCGCCCCGAGTGGCTTTGCCGTCAATAATTGTGCCGGCACTTGCGGCGCTGGGGACTGAGCGGATGCCGCGCGCGGCTGTGGCTGCGCCGGCGGCGGTCCCGACATTCCGGCCGACGGATCTGGTATGGCACCGCCGACGATCCGAACGGACTTGGGCGCCTGCTGTTGTTCCGTTGCTTGGTTGTCCGCCCGCAAATCCGGGCGCGGTTGCCAAGTCAGGGCGCTGTCGATTGCGAATACCGTGAACCCGCCGATGACCCCACCGACCGATGCCGCGACGGCGACGACCGGCAAAACGCGCACCGCCCGGATGAGCCAGCTCAGATCGGGATAATCAGCGAGCGGCATAGCCGACTCCTTTGGCCACCTCCCGTGATTACGCCGTCTCCCCCGAGATCGAAGGCAACGCGTACTTCCATCCGCCGTTCCTTTTGCTGCGCTGTACCCGCGAAACTTGTTGGCTGCTGCGGGGTACGCGAAACTTTTTGCATTGCGGTGTTCCCGCGTTTCGCAACAAACGCATAGCCGCCCAGCGGAACGCGGGCGCGACTTCTGAGTTTGCTTCTCGACTCATGGCGAAGGGAGTGGGAACGCAGAACTTGTCGTGGAGGCAAAATGACCCCGCACGATCAGGAACTTTTGGACAAGCAATTGCATGCAATCGACACCGCGCCGCCTAACGGCGTTTTGATGCTTGCCGTCACCACGGTATTTTGTGCCGGCATGGCGGTCGGCGGTTTCCTCTTCGCTTATACCGATCAGCCGCCAATGCGGCTCGCCGCCAACGATATCGTCGCGGCGCAGCAATCGCAGCCGACGATTCCAATAGCGCGGTAGTCGGCCGTCACGCCAGAACTTGCGTCCGATTATTCTTCCGGCTCGGTCGTGAAGAACAGCGGATAGCCTTTGCTTTTGCCGAGTTCGGTGGCTTCCTTGGCTTTGGTTGCGGCGACATCGCGGGTGTAGACCGCGATCACGCAAGCGCCGCGCCGGTGAGCGGTCATCATCACGCGGTAGGCCTGATCCCCGCTCATGCGGAATACTGCTTTGAGAACCAGCACGACAAATTCGCGCGGCGTGTAATCATCGTTGAGTAGAATGACTTTGTAGAGCGGCGGGCGCTGAGTTTTTGTTTTTGTCTTGGTGCGCGGTGCGACGACGGTTTTCGTCATTGCAGAGCCCTCGAACACACAATCCGCAATTCAGCGCTCTCGTCTCGCAGATCTCGCCAAAGCTGCAAATATAATCCTAAAGGGGCAAATATAATCCCCCGGTGCTGCGCGATCCAACGCATAGCGGCGTCTGGAACCGCCCGTGACGCGTGGCGTTGACCACCACTTTTGTGCGAAGATCGACGATTACAAGTTCATCGCACGCGGAAGCTTCGTCATGCACATTCTCTGGGTGATCATCATCGGTTTTGTCGCCGGCATCGTTGCGCGCTTTTTAGCGCCCGGTCCGAACAATCCAGCAGGCTTTATCCTCACCACGCTCCTTGGCATCGGCGGCGCATTTCTCGCCACGTTCATCGGGCAAGCGATCGGCTGGTATGGGCCAAATCAGGGTGCCGGACTTATCGGCGCCGTCGTTGGCGCGCTGGTCGTCTTGTTCATCTGGCACCGGCTGGTTTCGGCGCGCGTTATCCCAGACCCCGCCGACCGGCGCTGGCTCTAGACGGCACCGACGCTCGCCGCGGCGATTTCCGTTCGACGACAACGGCGCGCGATGCTCCGGCACGGCCGGCGATCGTCAGCCGGGTCTCATCCGCGGATCGTCGCATTTTCAGAATCGCCCGCCTCGCCTCGTCCGCTGAGACGGGCATCAGCGAGATGACGATGTCGACTTGGCCTTCGAGATCATCGGTCAATCCCTGTGCCGCCAGCGCCGCATCGTCTACCGTCGGCGGATCCCGCCGCACCCGGCGCCGGCCGTCCTTGGTGTCCCAAATTTCGCTCATGTGCCGCACCTCCGGCCGCATCCTGCTCCGGTCAGATGCGATTATCAGTGATTTACTGCACTGCAACAAGGTAATTGTGCAGTGCACTCACGAAATTGTTAACCCAAGTGATGGCGTTTGGTTCGAGGCGTGTGCGGACTTTTGCGGCCGCTAGAGAAGAGGCTACCGACTCCTCGGGATCATGTTTTAGCGGGGCGCCATTTCGCTAAACAGCACGCCGCCTTTTGCCTTCGAAGTTCTCGGCGTCTCGACCAGCGAGATCGTGACTTGATCGGCGTTCGTGCCGGCATTCTTGACCACCGCTTGAGTAATGTCTTTGACGAGGCCGCGCTTCTGCTCGAGCGTGCGGCCTTCCAAAAGATAAACGACAACTTCCGGCATTCGTCACTCCATTGTTGTTGCCGACCTGGGGTGCGGTGGTTCTAGAGCCCGCCGTTTGCCGAATGCGGATAATAAGACCGGCCAGAATGGGCAACAAATAGCCGCCGCAGGATCGATCCTAGCACGGGAGTAGACGCCGCTTTGCTGGACGCATGGCGCTTCGCTTTTTTCGGCGGCGCCTCCGGCGCAATAATACTCGGGCTCTCCGGTACACTCACAGGTGCCGCGTCCGCCGCTTGCGGCGGCGCACTCGACTCAACCGCCGCAGTTGTAGCGGACGCGGTTGCCGCCGCGACGCTTACATCTGCGTTGGCCGTGATTGCGGCCCTGGCGGGTGCTGCCGTTGCCGAGTTACTTGCGGAAAACGATGTTGCTGACGCGAATGGCGCCAGCGCGGATGGCGCTGCTGCCGCCGATGGTGTCGGAACAAGCGCGGGCGTCGCTGTCGCCACAGTGGATGACGGCGCGGCCGGCGGTGCATTAACCGCCTGTGGCTGTGCTTGCGGCATCGCGCGAGCTGCCGTTCGCGCGGAGGCGCTTGGCTTGAGCGCAGGCGCCGGTGCGCCGGCGGCAATAGGCACAGAACCAGTTGCTGCGCTTATGGCAATCGCCGGAGAACTCGCTGTTG
>JBASAH010000122.1:0-9339 GCA_049650505.1 Xanthobacteraceae bacterium | reverse complement strand
GTACTACTACGGTGGGTATCCGTATGGGTATTACGGCGCGCCTTATCCATACTACGGCCCGCCTTGCTAAACACCAGCGCGCTCCTGACCGTATCGAACAAAAGCCAGGCGTTTCCGAAATGGGAACGCCTGGCTTGCGACTGGCGGAAATTTTCGGCACCTAACTTCCGCCAAATAGTCACGGCTTGAGTTTCGCCGGGTCTGATCAATTCGGGGGTTTCGGGGACTTCCGCCTATCCACAGTTCCGATTGGCATCCCGGCCGATCACACGAGGGGAGCACATGCACAAGTCGCTTGTCGGCCTCGCCGCGGCTGCGGCGTTAGGCCTTGCGGTGGCTGCACCGGCACCGGCAAAGGCGGGCTGTTATGGTTGCGCAGTGGGCGCTGGAATTATCGGCGGCGTCGCTGCCGGCGCTATTATCGGCAGCGCTATCGCCAATAACCCACCGCCGCCACCGGCCTACTATCCGCCACCGCCGGGTTACTATCCGCCACCGCCACCTGCGCCCGCATATTATCCTGCGGCGGCGGGTCCGGGTTACGCCGAGCTCGCGCCCGGTTGCTATTGGGGTAAGCGCAAGGTTTGGATCGAAGGCATCGGTTATCGCTGGCGCACCGTGCAGATTTGCCAGTGACAATTCTGTCAGTGACCAGTCTGCTGCCGGTGGTGCGGTAGCGCTTTGATTGCGCCGGTCGGCTTCTCCTAGCCGGCCGGCTTTTCTCTGCAGGCAGTCCTGTCATGTGACCATGCCGATAGATGCGACGACCAAAGTGATGCTGCCGACGCGTTGGCGCGTATTGGCGATTCCACAAGCGTTCTTGCAGCGCGCCTGGCATAAAAAACGCCGCACAGGATCGACCTCGCGCAGCATGCTGGCACTCGCTTGGACCGCGGTCATCGGGTTCAGTTTTTACGCCGTTCTGGCGACGGTGATCTATGTGGCGCAGCGCTCGTTGATGTATTTCCCGGACACCGCCCGTGTCGTGCCGGCCGAAGCGGGTTTGCCCGAAGCAGAAGAGGTGCCGCTGACCGCCGCGGACGGCGTGCGCGTTGCGGCTTGGCACGTGCCGCCGCGCGACGACAAACCGGTCATCGTCTATTTCCACGGCAATGGCGGAGCGCTGCAC
This sequence comes from Xanthobacteraceae bacterium, assembly GCA_049650505.1. Lineage (GTDB taxonomy): Bacteria > Pseudomonadota > Alphaproteobacteria > Rhizobiales > Xanthobacteraceae > BOG-931. Next base: position 8,210 of record JBASAH010000122.1, on the reverse strand, counting down.
TTTCGCGTTGCCCGTTTTCGCAGACTTATCGCCGACGGCGTCGGCTTGGTCGCATTGGAATATCGTGGCTACGGCGGCTCGGCTGGCAGCCCCAGCGAACAAGGGCTGATTGCCGATGCGCAAGCCGCTTATCGTTTCGCGGCGGGGCGCTACCCACCGCAACAGCTTGTGCTGTGGGGTGAATCGCTCGGCTCCGGCGTAGCGATTGCGCTTGCAGCGGAACGCCCAGTGGGCCGGGTAATTCTGGAAGCGCCTTTCACTTCCGCGGTGGCGCTCGGCGCCCGCCATTACTGGTATCTGCCGGTGTCGCTGTTAATGAAGGATCAGTTCCGGTCCGATTTGCGCATCGGCAAGGTCACGGCGCCGGTCATGATCATGCATGGTGTACTCGACCGTGTCGTTCCTTACGCCATGGGTGAAGCGCTGTTCGACCTTGCCAACAAGCCGAAACATTTTGTGCGGTTTCTCGACGGCGGCCACGAGGATCTCGACGACAACGGCGCGCTCGATGCCGTCGCCCGGTTTCTCGCCGGCGATCTGGATTAAAGCGTCATTCTGGATTGACTAACTCGCAACTTATCGGCGCGAGATATGCTAGTCTGAGCGGTCGATGCCATTCGCAGCCCGCCCTCTATCTGGCGCGGATAGGCGTGAATAATTATCGGACTCTTGTAACGATTGGCTCCGATCATGGTCCCTGCCGGATCTGCTCGCGCAACCGTTCTGTTCGCCTTCGTTCTCGCCCTCGCTGCATGCGGCGAGAATAATCGCTACGCCGCGCCGCCGCCGCCGAAGGTCACTGTCGCGTTACCAGTCGAACAGGACGTAACGCGCTATTTCGATGCGACCGGCAATACGGCGGCGGTTAATTCGGTTGATCTCGTCGCCCGAGTTGCAGGCTTTGTGCAAACAATCAACTATAAGGACGGCGACCTTGTGAAGAAGGGTACGTCGCTTTTTACGATCGAACCCGAGCCCTACAAGCTTAAAGTTCAAAGCGGAAAAGCTGCTATCACGAGCGCCGAGGCGACGCTGAAACAAGCCCAGGCCGAATACCAGCGTCAGGCCGATCTTATTACCAGGCAAGTATCAACACAGGCCAATTACGATAAGGCGCTGGCGCAGCGCGACTCCGCGCAAGCGGATCTGCAGACCGCGCAGGCTAACGAAAGGCAAGCCGAGATCGATCTTGGCTATACCGACGTGACCGCGCCATTCGACGGCGTCGTCAGCGCGCGCAAGGTTTCGATCGGTGAATATGTGGGCGGCGGCGCCAGGCCAACCGTACTGGCCACCATCGTGCAGCTCGATCCGATCTGGGTGAATTTCAGCGCCAGTGAACGCGACGTGCTGCAAATTCGGGCTGCTTTGGCAAGCCGCGGCGAAACCACCGCCGTGCTTCTAGGCTTTCCGGTTGAGGTCGCATTACAGACCGAATCGGACTACTCGCACGTTGGCGAGCTCGACTACATCGCGCCGACCGTCAATGCATCGACCGGAACGCTTGCAGCGCGCGCAACTTTGCCGAACGGCAATCGTTTCCTATTGCCTGGCTATTTCGTGCGCGTGCGCATTCCGGGTAAACCGCGGCCCGCTTTACTCGTGCCGGATATTGCGCTCGGCAGCGATCAGGCCGGTCGCTACCTGCTCGTCGTAAACCAGGACAATGTCGTCGAGCAACGCAAGGTCGAGCCCGGCCAGCTCGTCGGCAATCTGCGCGTCATCGACAACGGCCTGACTAAGGATGACCGCGTGGTCGTCGGTGGCATAAAGCGCGCGATCCCGGGCCAGAAGGTGGACGCCGAGCAAGTTTCCGTGGCGGCAGCGAACTAGCGCCTTATCATGTCAAAATTTTTCATCGAGCGTCCGGTCTTAGCCAACGTTCTCGCGATTCTGATGTTTTTGATCGGCGCGGTCGCGCTCTACGGTCTGCCGATTGCACAATATCCCGATGTCGTACCGCCGACCGGCAGGTGACCACGCGTTATCCCGGGGCCAGCGCTCGAACGCTCCTCGACACTGTGGCACTGCCGATCGAACAGCAGGTCAACGGCGTCGAGAACATGATCTATATGCAATCGACCAGCGCCAGCGACGGCAGCTATACGCTCACAGTGACGTTCAAGATCGGCACCGATCTCGATGCCGCGCAGATACTGGTGCAAAACCGAGTTTCGAGCGCGCTTTCGGCGCTGCCGCAGGCAGTGCAAACACAAGGCGTCACGGTGCAGAAACGCTCGACTGCGATTCTGCTCTTCGTCACTTTGATCTCACCGGACAACAGCTACGACAGCCTCTATCTGGCTAATTACGCCACGATCAATCTCAAGGATGAATTGGCGCGACTGCCGGGCGTCGGCAACGTCAATGTGTTCGGCGCCGGCCAATATTCGATGCGCATCTGGCTCGATCCCGACAAACTCAAGGCGCGCAGCCTCAACGCCCAAGATGTCGTACATGCGCTGCAGCAGCAAAGCCGGGATGTCACTGCCGGCCAGGTCGGGACACCGCCGACGCCGCCCGGCGTCGACTTTCAATATACCATCGACCTGCAAGGCCGGCTTTCCGACGTCGCAGAATTTGAAAAAGTAATCGTCAAAACCGGCGACAATGGTGAAATCACGCAGGTACGCGATATCGGCCGGGTAGAGATCGGCGCGCAAACTTACGGTCAGTATTTCTCCCTCGACGGCAGGCAGGCCGCCGGTATCGCGATCTATCAGACGCCGGGGGCCAATGCGCTCGAAGTAGAACACGCGGTCAAGGCCAAAATGACGGAGCTGGCGCGCGCTTTTCCGCGTGGTCTGACCTATGCGGTGCCGTTCGACACCACGGTGTTCGTCAATGCTTCGATTCACGAGGTTTATAAAACGCTGATCGAAGCCGCCGTCCTGGTGTTGATTGTTATTCTGGTTTTTCTTCAGGATTGGCGGGCTATGCTGGTGCCCGCGACAACCGTCCCGGTGACCATCATCGGCGCGTTTGCGGCGATGTGGGCGCTCGGCTTTACCGTCAATTTCTCGACGCTGTTTGCGATCGTGTTGTCGATCGGCATTGTGGTCGACGACGCCATCATCGTCGTCGAGGGCGCCGCTCACAATATTGAAAAAGGCATGAGCGGGCATGACGCGGCCATCCGCGCCATGAACGAACTGTTGGGCCCCATCATCGGCATCACGCTTGTGCTGATGTCGGTGTTTTTGCCGGCGGCATTCTTGCCCGGCTTGACCGGACGCATGTATGCGCAATTTGCGCTCGTGATAACGGCAACGGCGCTGCTCAGCGCGATTAACGCGGTGACACTCAAGCCGTCGCAAAGCGCACTTTGGCTGCGTGCGCCGGTACCGCCGGAACGGCGGAACCTGTTCTATCGTGGGTTCAACGCGCTCTATGACCGCTTCGAACGGAGCTATGCCGCCCTGATCGGCCGCATGGTGGCTCATGCCGGGCCGATTACGGTCGTCGCTTTCGTTATCATTGCAGCCGCGTTATGGGGACTGTCGCGCGTGCCGACCGGTTTTCTGCCGATCGAGGACCAAGGTTACGTGATCGCCGCCATCCAGCTTCCCGATGGCGCCGCGCTCGACCGCACGCAACAAGCGCTCGACCAAGTCTCCACGATAGCCCGCCGCGATCCAAGCGTCGATCAGGTTCTAACAATTGCCGGTGTCTCGGCGCTCGACAACAACGCGACTCTCGCTAACGCCGGCGTCGCCTATCTGGTGCTCAAGGATTGGAGCGTGCGTGATGATCTGCGCACGGTTTTTCCGCGTTTGTCGCAGGCGCTCAACGCCATCGATGCAAACGTGATCGTGCTGCCGCCACCGCCCATTCAGGGTATTGGCAATGCGGGCGGCTTCACCATGCAGGTGGAATTGCGCGACGGCGGCACCGATTTCGCCAAGCTGCAAAGCATTACCGATACCATCGTTGCCAACGCTGGCTCGCAGAGTGCACTGCAACGGGTTTCAACTCCGTTCCGCGCGATCGCGCCGCAACTGCGGATCGAAGTCGATCGTGTCAAGGCGGAGACGCTGCGCGTCCCCGTCGATCAGGTGTTTTCGACGCTGGCGATTTATTTTGGGTCGAGCTATCTGGCACAATTCAACAAGTTCGGTCGTGTGTTTCAGGTCTATGCTCAGGCGGATGCGCAATTTCGCCTGCGGCCGCGCGACATTGAGAATCTCACGGTTCGCAACCAGCAAGGCGAAATGATCCCGCTAGGAACGCTGCTCAATATCGAGCCGATCGTCGGCGCTCCACTGATCAGCCTTTATAACCTCTACCCCTCCGCGAGCGTGATTGGGTTGCCAGCAACCGGTTTCAGTTCGGGCGATGCCATCCGTCTGATGGAACAAAATGCGGCGCAGACGCTGCCGCGCGGGACCGGGACGGAATGGACCGCGATGTCATATCAGGAGAAAATCGTCGGCAATCAAATGTATTTTGTCTTCGCCATGGCGCTGCTTCTGGTCTATCTCGTGCTCGCCGGTCAATACGAAAGCTGGTATGCGCCCTTGTCGGTCATCTTCTCGATGCCGCTCGCCTTGGCCGGTCCGGTTTTGGTTCTGGGAATACTGCGGATCGACAATAATCTTTATACACAGATCGGCGGCATCCTTTTGATCGCGCTGTCCGCCAAGAACGCGATCTTGATCGTTGAGGTTGCGCGCGAGCATCGCGTGCGCGACGGCAGATCGATCCTCGAAGCGGCGGTGGATGCCGCGCGGGCGCGTTTTCGGCCGATCCTGATGACGTCTTTCTCCTTCATCCTCGGGGTCCTACCTTTGGTGATTGCGAGTGGCGCCGGCGCCAGCGCGCGTAAATCGATCGGTATTACCGTCTTCAGCGGCATGCTCGCCTCGACCTGTCTGGCGGTTTTATTCGTGCCATCGATGTTCTGCGTTGTGCAGCGCTTCGAGGAGTGGCGTGCCGCCGGCAAGCATCGTCGCCTTAAGCTCGCCGAATGAATTGCTGGCCTGTAGTGACCGGCGCGCCAGGCAACGTTATGCGATTGCGCTTTGACCCAGATGCGCCATGACCGAGACGACCGACCGCACTGATCTCTTCGGCGGTATCGCTCTTGGCATCGCCGCGCTCGCCGCGCTCGGCATCGCGAATTCTGCGCTCGCTCCTTACTACGATGCGCTGATCCATGTGACGGCCGAAATACGTATCGGATCGCTTGGCCTGTCAAAGAGCATTGAACACTGGGTCAATGATGGTCTGATGGCGATCTTCTTTCTTCTGGTCGGGCTCGAAATCAAGCGCGAAGTGATCGACGGCTCGCTTGCTAGCGTGCAGAAGATGGTGCTTCCAGTCGTCGCTGCGATCGGCGGGTTCGTCGTGCCGGCGGCAATCTATGGCGCGCTCAACTGGCAAGACGCCCGCAGCTTGGCAGGCTGGGCCGTTCCGGCGGCCACCGATATCGCCTTTGCAATCGGAATTTGCGCTCTGCTTGGCAAGGCCGTTCCAGCATCGCTGAAGACGTTTCTGCTGGCGCTCGCAATAATCGATGATCTGCTGGCAATCATCGTCATTGCCGTTTTTTATACTGACGAGCTGTCGGCCCTGTCGCTGTTTCTGGGTGGAATTGGTGTCGTTGGCCTCGTCGCATTGAACTTATTCAATGTGCGCCAGCCCTCGCTCTATGTCGTGGTCGGCGTGTTCATCTGGGTCTGCGTCTTGAAATCGGGCGTACATGCAACGCTTGCCGGCGTTGCTGTCGGTTTAGCCATGCCGCTCACCCGCGAGAACGGACAAAGCATGCTGGAGCGAGCCGAACATGCGCTCAAGCCGTGGGTCAGTTACGCAATCGTACCGTTTTTTGCTTTAGCCAATGCCGGTGTGCGAATCGTAGACACGTCATTTTCGACCTTCACTGGGTCAATCCCGCTTGGGATTATCGCCGGCCTGTTTCTCGGCAAGCAGCTCGGTGTTTTCGGAGCCGCGATGGCTGCGATCAAACTCGGAGCAGCAGAGCGGCCTGCAGGTGCTTCCTACATCCAACTTTACGGAGTCGCGATCCTCACCGGCGTGGGGTTCACGATGAGCTTATTCATCGGTACGCTCGCATTTGAGGACGAAAGCCTGATGGCGCAGGTTCGGCTCGGCGTGCTGGTCGCATCAATACTGTCGGGCCTGATCGCGTCACTCGTGCTCCTTGCGGGCGCTCGCAATCATCTATCTGACGTAACAACAAAGGCTTAAGCCATGCTTGATTTCAGAACGCTACGCGGGCTGTGGAAAGAAATGACATACTACGAGCGATTTGAACAAATCGTCTCGCGCATTGTGATGGTTCTTATTTCAGCGCTGATCGTTTATCTGTTGATCTTCATTGCGGTAGATCTGTTCGATGAGTTCAAGCACGGTCTCGCACTCGCCGATGTCGAAGCGTTAAAGGATGTTTTCGGTTCAATTCTCACCATCTTAATTCTTATTGAGTTTAATCATTCAATCGCGTTAGCACTCAGCAAAAGATCTGGAGTCTTGCAGGCACGCTTTATTGTGCTGATCGCAATACTGGTCATCGCACGAAAAGTGATCCTGCTCGATTTTAGCACGGCGACATTTGAGCAACTCATTGGTATCAGCGGAATTGCGATCGCCTTTGGTCTTTTGTATTGGCTGATAAATCTGCGGTCACCCGACCTGTCGTCGCGGCGCGAAACGGAGCGCTCTGGCGAGGCCGACGTATGAGAGAACGCCGGCCATAGTTTGTTTCAAGGCGAGTTTGTCTTCGGGAAGGTCGATGAGCAACACTGCCGCTACTGCGGAACGGTCATCAGCTCGAGTACGTGGCCGTTCGGATCGCGAAAATAAAAACCGCGGCCGCCGCCCCAATCGTTGAGTTTGCCGTCATCGAGGCTCCAGGGTGCGCTGCCAAACACAATGTTGGCTTTCTTAACGCGGCGCAGGATAGCGTCGAACTCGCGGTCAGTAACGTGAAAAGCCAAATGATGACTGTCGAAGTCTTTTTCGTCGTCGAACAGCAAAGTCAGTTGCTTGTTCACCCGCACCGGCGCGAAATGCCCGGTGCGACTGCGCTTTACGCCGAAAATCTCGGCAAAGAATTTCGCCGCGCCGGCTTTGTCGCGCGCCGGCACGATGGTGTGATTGAGCGTAATGGCCATGGTGGGGCCTCCCGGCGGCTTTGCTACGCGATTCCTACTATTAACGCTTAGAACGTCGGATAGGTCTGGCCGATCTTGCCGCCGACGCGGGCGAAACCTTCCTTGGCGGACCGGTACTTGTCGTTGATATTGAGGGCCTTGGCGTAGGAGCCAGCGGCCTTGTCCTTCTGTCCCAATCGTTCATAGGCCAGACCGCGGCTGGTCCAGGCTCGCAAATTCGCGGGCTCGAGCTGCACCGCCTGATCCAGATCCTCGGCGGCCGATTTGGCGTTGCTAAGCGCCAGATAACTGAGCGCGCGCGCGACGTAAGGTTCCGTTTTCTGGCCGGCGAGTCCTATCGCCGTCGAGAAATCGTCGATCGCGAACGCGTGCTGGCGCTGCGTTTGATACAGCAGTCCGCGATTGTAGAAGGCCTCGGGATTTTCCGGCCGCAGCGTGATCGCCTTGTTGAAGTCCTCCAGCGCCTGGTTGTTGCGGCCTTGCTCACGGTAGACGATGCCGCGGCCCAAGTAAGCCGACGCGTAAGAGGGATCGATCGCCAAGGCCTTGTTGTCGTCGGCAAGCGCCAGATCGAACTTGTTGATCTTGCGATAGACAAGCGCGCGATTGGCATAGGCCTGCGCATAATTGGGATCGAGACTGATCGCCTTGTTGAAATCGGTCAGCGCCTGCTCGCTGCGGCCGGCTTCGCCATAAACCACGCCGCGCATGTTGTAGGCCTGTGGATCTTCGGGATGCGTTGCGATGACCTCGCTCAGCGAAGCGACGTTCGATTGCGAGCCCGGATAGAGCGGCTTGTCCTGGTCTGAAGCAGATGGATTGCTAACGGTCGCGCAGCCGGCGAGCACGAGAAAGACGATCGGCAGCGGCCAGCGCCACCTCATGCTTCTCCGCTTTGACTGGGCGGCTTCGGCTTTCATGGCAAGGCAACGATAGCAGAGAGCGCGTTCAGGCAAGAACCGGTCAATCTAAGAGGACCACCAAAATCGGGCTAAAAATGCCAAAGCCTTATCGATCCTAAACTTGGCTCGATAAGGCTTTGCGGCGGTATGGCCAACTAGATCCGTTGCAGGG
>JBASAH010000121.1:0-2723 GCA_049650505.1 Xanthobacteraceae bacterium | reverse complement strand
AGATCAAGCCGGTCGCTATATTTGAGGGCATGGACCAAAGCGCGCGAAATCTCGTCGAAGCGCACCGCGGCGCGGGCGCGATGGTAGGCGGGCGGATCGGCGATGGCTTCCATCGACAATATGCCCGGCCCGGGATCGTAGACGAATGGAGTACCAAGCCGTTCGCAAAAGGGCTTGGTGATGAAGGACAGCTTCGACCAGCATGCCGGACACAAACCGCGGCCCTCGACCGGTTCGCGGCAGGCCGCGCAGAGCGGCGGCAAAGCCAGATCGAGCATGCGGCGCAAGGCCGAGCGGGCCGCGCCGGTGGCGCGCTTGAGCGGGGCGGGAAGAACACGGTCGGCGGACAACATTGGCGGCCACGCTAGCGCCGTCCAAGCGCAATGTCATCGGCCCCTAGTGTCACGATTCCGAAGTTCGCACGCATTACTGGCACGCTCTTATGCGAACTTCGGAATCAAGGGACACTAGCAAATATATAATTCTAGTGCGGGTTTTGGATTTGAAGTTCCTATGAGAGCTTCCGACCGAACTGTAGAAACTTCAAATCCACCGCACTAGGAGCGAGCGCGTGCCTGTGCCAAGCTCGCGCGTGAACGCTCGGGCGACAGCTCGTCTAGGAAATGAGACAATGCAGCATGGTTGGCAGCATGGCTGGCAGCATGGTTGGCGGCTTGGTTGAAAGCCCGATCATATTCGACCGCTTGCTTTGGCGTCGCCGCCGGCATCGCGCCGCGGCTTTGTCGCCGGCGACCTTTTTGCTCGAGCGCGTCGCTGCCGAACTTGCCGATCGCCTGAGCACTGTGCTGCGCCGTTTCGAACTGGCGCTAGATCTTGGCACGCCGGGCGACGCGGTACGCGCCGCGCTCCGTCGGTCTGATTCGCTAGACACTGTCGTGGGTGTCGACGTCTTTGCGCGCGACAAGCCGTTCGTTGTCGCCGATGAGGAGGTGTTGCCGTTCGGCGATGGCGCGATTGACCTCGTCGTGTCAGCCTTGGCATTGCAGTTCGTCAACGATCTGCCCGGCGTATTTTTGCAAATTCGCCGTGCGCTCAAGCCGGATGGTCTATTTCTCGCTGCGCTGTTCGGCGGCGATACGCTGACCGAGTTACGGCAATCCTTCGCTGCGGCCGAAAGCGAAGTCGAAGGCGGCGCTTCGCCGCACGTTGCGCCGTTTGTCGAGTTGCGCGAACTCGGTGGACTTCTACAGCGTGCGGGTTTCGCCTTGCCGGTCACCGATGTCGAGCGGGTCACGGTGCGTTACGCCTCGGCCTTCGATCTGATGCAGGATCTGCGGCGCATGGGGGCGACCAACTCATTGACCTCGCGCCGGCGGACGCCACTGCGCCGCGCCACGCTTAGGCGCATGGCGGAGATTTACACGCAGCGTTTCGCCGACGCCGATGGCCGCATCCGGGCCACATTCGACATCGTTTGGCTGTCGGGCTGGGCGCCGCATCCGGATCAGCAACAACCGCTCAAGCCTGGCTCGGCCAAGGCACGGCTTGCCGACGCACTCGGCGCGCATGAGATCTCGGCAGGCGAGAAGGCCGGTCGCTAACGCGCGCTAAAGCATGACTCCGAAAAGTGGATAGCGGTTTTCGGAAAAGATCATGCTTAAATAAAAGGCTAAACCGAAATAGCGGTTCAACGGAAAGACATTTCGATTTGGTGCAACAAATTAAATCAGCGCGGCAAGGTGTGAGATCAGCGGTTCGTCGGCTGGCGGCATCGGATAATTGCGCAATTCGTGCGGCCGCACCCACTTGAACTGCTGGGCTTCCCTGGCTTGTACGAAGCCGTCCCAGCGCCGGCAGACGTAAAGCGGCATCAGCAGATAGAAATCCGGATAGAGGTGGCTTGCAAAGGTCAGCGGTGCGAGGCATTCCTCCTTGACCGTAATCCCCAGCTCTTCCTTCAATTCGCGAATAAGGCTCTGCTCGGGCCGCTCGCCCAATTCGACCTTGCCGCCGGGAAACTCCCATAATCCCGCCATCGCTTTACCGGGCGGCCGCTGCGCAATGAGCACGCGGCCGTCGCTATCGATCAGCGCGCAGGCCGCGACGAGGACAAGTTTGACGGTCACATTCTATCTCGGCTTAAGGACAGCCTGAATTCGCTCCACACCCTTACGCCCGCATCAGTTCGAGAACGGCGTCGGCAAAAGCGCGTGGGTCTTCCTGCGGCGGGTTGTGGCCGATCCGCGGCAGCACGCGCCGCGCATAGGGTCCGGAAAAGAAGACGGCGTGTTTATCTGAACTCTCGGTCGGGTGAACGCCGTCGGCTTCGCCCTGCAGCGCGATCGCGGGCACTGCGATTTTAGGTTGCGCGGCGAGCTGCCGCTCGATGTCGGCCAAAGATGGGTCGCCTGGCGCATTGCGGTAGCGATGGCGATAGGAGTGAATCGTCACGTCGATGAAATCGGCATTGTCGAACGAAACCGCGCTGCGTTCAAAGGTGGCGTCATCGAACGCCCAATGCGGCGACCACAATTTCCAAAGCAGCCGGCACAGCTCGCGCCGATTGGCTTTGAGCCCTGCCTGGCCGCGCTCGGTCTGGAAATAATATTGATACCAGAGGCGGTGCTCTTGCGCTGGCGCCGCCGGAATTCCGGAGTTCGAAATGTTTTGGATGTTATAGGCATTGACGGTGACGAGACCGCGCGCGCGTTGCGGCCACAGCGCGGCAACGATGCAGGCGGCGCGGCCGCCCCAGTCATAGC
>JBASAH010000120.1:0-10875 GCA_049650505.1 Xanthobacteraceae bacterium | reverse complement strand
TTGCCGAACGTTACAGTCCTCGCGGCGCTCGTTGCCGGCATGCTGAGTTTTCTATCGCCCTGCGTGCTGCCGCTGGTGCCGCCCGATTTGGTGTACCTCACCGGCACGTCGCTGGAACGCTTTGCGGATGCCGAGCCTAAGCCCCGCGTGCGGCGGGACACGCTCGCGGCTGCGGTATTGTTCGTGCTTGGCTTCGCTACTGGATTTGTCGCGCTTGGCGCGAGCGCCAGCGCGGCGGGGGCGGCGTTGCGCGCCTATTCCAACCAACTCGCCATTGTCGCCGGCCTCGTGATCATCGCCATGGGGCTGCATTTTCTTGGGCTCACCCCGATCGCTTGGCTGATGCGCGAGAAGCGATTTGCGGTTGCAAAACCGGTCGGCCTGTGGGGCGCCTATCTAATGGGTCTTGCCTTTGCATTCGGCTGGACCCCCTGCATCGGACCAATCCTTGCGGCGGTGCTCGCTTTGGCGGCGGCGGAGACGACAGTTCTCCAGGGTGTCGGCTTGCTGGCGGTGTATTCGCTCGGCCTCGGGATTCCCTTTGTTGTTGCCGCAATCGCGGTCGAGCCTTTCGCCGCCTTTCTTGCCCGTTTTCGTGCGCATTTTGGCCTGGTCGAAAAAGCCATGGGCAGCTTGCTCGTGCTCACCGGGATCGCCTTTCTCACCGGGTCAATCAGCGAAGTGAGCTATTGGCTGCTGGACACTTTCCCGGTGCTCGGCCGGATTGGCTAGAGCACGATGCCGAAAAGTGGATACCGGTTTCCCGCCTGCGCGAAGCCGCGCCGCACCTTTGTCGTCCCGTTTGATGCTTCGGCGGGCGAAGGCAGGTCGGAAAACATCATGCTCAAACAAAAATATTAACGCGAAGGCGCATTCGATTTTATCATTTCGTTTTCCGATGTGCGACGCCGCGCGCGAAAAAAAGCTCGCCACAGTGGGCGAGCTTTTTCAAATCTTTGCGGCCGGACGCCTACATGCTGCATCCCGATGCGGGACATTCGACGTAACCGATCTTGCCGCTCGGCTCTTTTTTCCAGATGTACATCACGTAATCGAGCTTGGTGATGTCACCTTTTTTGTCATAGGCCATATCGCCGAGCACGGTAGAGAAATGCATGCCGGAATGTATCTGCTCGGCAACTTTCTTGGGTTCGAGCGATTTCGCCGCCTCGGCCGCCTGTTTGATGATCTGCACGCCGGCATAGCTGTAGAGCGTGTAGGCTTCGGGCTCGAAACCCTTGGCGCGAAATTCCGCGACCGCCGCTTTGGCTTCCGGCCGATTGCGCGGGTCGGGGCCGTAGGTCATCAGCGTGCCCTCGACTCCCGGACCGCCGACCGTGGCGAATTCGTCCGAGGTGATGCCGTCGCCGCCCATCAGCGGCGCCTTGACGCCTTGATCGCGCATTTGCCGGACGATCAAGCCGCCCTCGGTATACAGGCCACCGAAATAAACGAGATCCGGGCCCGCTTGTTTAATCTTTGAGATCAGCGCCGAATAATCTTTCTCGCCGGTGTTGATGCCCTCGTACAGTACTTCCTTCATGCCGCCGGCTTTGATCGCCTTTAAAGTTTCATCGGCAAGACCTTTGCCGTAGGTGGTCTTGTCGTGGACAAACGCGATCTTCTTGCCTTTGAAATGCGCGAGAATGTAGCCGCCGGCGACTTTGCCCTGTTGATCGTCACGCCCACAGGTGCGGAAAATGTTCCACAGGTTGCGCTCGGTGACCGTTGGATTTGTCGAGGCCGGCGTGATCTCGAGGATGCCGTTCTCCTGATAAACTTCCGAAGCGGGAATGGTGACGCCGGAATTGTAATGACCGATGACGAACTTGACGCCGTCGGCAGCAAAATTGTTGGCCACCGAAACGCCCTGCTTGGGGTCGGAGACGTCATCGCCGAACTCGACGGTCAGCTTCTTGCCGAGAATGCCGCCGGCCGCATTGATGTCGGTTGCTGCTTGTTCGACGCCATTTTTCATTTGTGCGCCGGTCGCGGCGTTCGGGCCGGTGATTGGGCCGCCGACACCGAATTTGACCTGGGCTGCGGCGGATTGCACGAGCGCAAACGCAAAACCCAGCGCGACACTGAGCGTGGCGATCCTCTTCATTTTTGGCTCCTTGAACAACTGACGATCGGCAGGTTCACCCGCGCCGAATGCTACGTCAACGGCGTTTTCGGCGCCAGCGCAATGGCCCATCGGGCTCATTGATCCAGGGATATTGGGCGATCATGCGACCGGTGCGCGCCGCTTGAAAGCCGAAAAATGCGAGCGCCATGCAGATTAAGCTATCGACCACATAAAAATGGATTGAAAGCAGCGTGCCGTCGAACAGTGCGAAATGAATAAATCGAACCGCCGCGCCGAGCATCAGCGAATAGACGACGACTTGCCACCACGGCCGCCATGTCAACGCTACCGCGCGTCCGGCAAGCACAGCCGCGCCGCCGCCGAGAACGATCGTGACCAGCAAAAATACGCCGAGGGAGTCTTCTTCGTAGAGCAATTCGGGCACCACGCTAGAATGCCGTATCGCGGTCATTCCACCTGTTGTCGCCCGCCTTCGAGATAGGCGGTTTTGACTTCCGACCGGTCGAGCAATTCGCGGCCGGTGCCGGAAAGGGTGATAAGCCCGTTGACCATAACATAGCCGCGGTGGGCGAGCTTGAGCGCGTGGAACGCGTTCTGCTCGACCAGAAAGACCGTGAGCCCGTGCTCGGCATTGAGCGTTTTGATCGCGTCGAAGATCTGCCGGACGATCAGTGGGGCAAGGCCGAGCGAAGGCTCGTCCAAGAGCAGGAGCCGCGGTCGGCTCATGAGCGCTCGCGCAATGGCCAACATCTGCTGCTCGCCGCCCGAGAGAGTGCCGCCGCGCTGGTGTAGGCGCTGCCGCAGACGGGGAAAAAGTGCGAGCACGCGCTCGAGGTCGCGGCCGAACTCGGCCGGCTCAGCGACCAACGCGCCCATCTGGAGATTTTCCAACACCGTCATGCGCGGGAAAATGCGCCGGCCTTCCGGCGCCTGCGCCAGCTTCAGCCTGGCGATTTCGTGGGTCGGCAGCCGGGTGATGTCGCAGCCGGCGAACAGGATCTGGCCGTCGCGGGCGCGTGGATTGCCGCAGACGGTCATCATCAAAGTGGATTTGCCCGCGCCGTTGGCGCCGATGAGCGCAACGATCTCGCCGTCATTGACGTCGATGTCGACGCCCTTGAGCGCCTTGACGTGTCCGTAATAGGCGTTGACGCCGCGCACCGACAGGAGCGGGGAGTTCATAGCCCAACCTCGGCTTCGACGCGCGCTACCTCTTCGTCGGCAACGCCCAGATAGGCACCGACCACTTTCGGATCGTTGCGCACTGTCTGCGGTGCGCCGTCGGCGATCTTTACGCCATAATCCAGCACGACCACGTGGTCGGAAATGCTCATCACGACCGACATGTCGTGCTCGATCAACAGCATTGAGATGGCGCATTCATCACGGATTACGAGCAAGAGCTCGTTGAGTTCAGCGCTCTCACGCGGATTTAATCCCGCGGCCGGTTCGTCGAGGCAAAGCAGCACCGGATCGGTGCACATGGCGCGCGCGATCTCGAGCCGCCGCTGCGCACCGTACGGCAATTCGCCTGCTGGATCGTCGGCGCGATCCAAAAGGCCGAAGCGCTCCAGCCAATTGCGCGCTTTTTCGAGCGCGGCGCGCTCGGCCGATGCGTAAGGCGGCAGACCAAGGAGCCCAAGCACCGTATAGCCGGAAGCAAGCATCAGCGCGTTGTGCTGCGCGACGAGCAGGTTTTCCAGAACCGTCATGCCGGCAAACAGCCGGATGTTCTGGAACGTGCGGGCCACCCGCGCCTGCTGCGCGACGAGAAAATCCGGCATGCGCTCGAGCAGAAACAAAGCCCCATCGGGGCGTACCACGCCGCGTTGACCGCTGTCGGTCAGCGCTTCGAGCGCCTGGCACACCGAAGCGTCACCGCGCTGAAGCACAACGCGGCCTTCAGTCGGGCGGTAAAAGCCGGTGATGCAGTTGAACACTGTCGTCTTACCGGCCCCGTTTGGCCCAATCAACGCAGTGATGGTGCCGCGCTTGACCTCAAAGCTGAGATCATCGACGGCGACCAGCCCGCCGAAACGCATGGTCAGATGCTCGACCCGCAGCACGATGGAGCCGTCGCGCGCGGTCAACCGCGTCCCTCCGCGACCAGATCGACCGAGATGATCCTGCGTTTCTTGAAAAAGACCGAGGGCACGCGCGTGGCAATCAATCCACGTGGCCGCCAACGCATGATCGCGACCATCGCCAAGCCGAACAGCAGCATGCGGTACTGCGTCGGATCGAAGGTCGGTCCGAAAATCTGTTTGAGAAAGCCAAGCTGGCGCATGATCTCGGTGCCGCCGATCATCGCCACGGCGGCGATAGCAACGCCGATCTGGCTGCCCATGCCGCCCAGCACGACGATCGACAGGATCGTCGCGGATTCGAGGAAGGTGAAGGATTCCGGCGAAATGAAACCCTGTCGTGCCGCGAAGAACGAACCGGCGAAGCCGGCGAACATCGCGCCCATGGCAAATGCGGTCAGCTTGGTATTGGTGGTGTTGATGCCGAGCGAGCGGCAGGCGATCTCATCCTCGCGCAACGCTTCCCAGGCGCGGCCGATCGGCAGCCGGCGCAGGCGCACATTGAAGTAACAGGTGACAAGCGCCAGTGCGAGAATCACGTAATACAAGAACACAATCCGATAGAACGGCGAGAATTCGAGACCGAATACCGCGGCGAAGCCATCTTCGTTAGCGTTGAATGGAATCCCGAAGAAGGTCGGTCGCGGAATGCCGGTAATTCCGGCATAACCGTTGGTCACCGGCACCCAATTGATCAGGATCAGCCGAATGATTTCGCCGAACGCGAGCGTCACGATAGCGAGATAATCGCCGCGCAGCCGCAGCACCGGAAAGCCAAGGAGGATTCCCCAGAACGATGCGAGCGTGCCAGCAAGCGGCAACAGAATCCAGAAGGAAAGGCCAAAAGTTTTCGCCAACAGCGCATAGGAATAGGCGCCAACTGCATAGAAGGCGACATAACCAAGATCGAGGAGTCCAGCGAGGCCGACCACGATATTAAGGCCCCAGCCGAGCATCACATAGATCAGTATTTGGATGCCGAAATTATCGATCCATCGCCCGGCGCCGCCGAAGCCCACAGCGAGCACGACTATCATCGGGTAGACGATCACGAACGCAATGGCGAAAGGGATAAACCAGTTACGCAACACATTTCCCGCGGCTGTTAGCACCGGTTGCGGCAACCGCAGCGCGCCGCGCTCAAGCCGCGGCGCCACCGTCATCAAATAAAAAAAGCGCGAGGCGGTGATGCCGCCCACGACCGCGAGCAACAGTGGCCAGCGCGTCGTCAGGATCAATACATCGCGGATATCGGTGATGGTCTGAAAGCCGATCAGTGGCAGAAACAGGCCAAACGCAGTCAGACCGGTCACCGCCGAATCGCGCAGCGCAGCGACCAAATGGACGCGCATCGTTCCCGCGCCAGTCCCCACATGCTCCCCTACATGCGCCCCTACACGCCCACCCGCCTGCGTCATCTCAAACCTTTTCGACGTCGGGGCGGCCTAACAGGCCCTGCGGCAGGAAGATCAAGGTGATCGCCAGCACTGAGAACGCGGCGACGTCCTTATAGTCGATCGAGAAATAGGCCGACCACAACGTCTCGATCAGGCCGATGAGGAGACCGCCCACGACCGCGCCCGGCAGCGAGCCGATACCGCCCAGCACGGCGGCGGTGAAGGCTTTCACTCCAGGCACAAAGCCGTCCGAGAAGCTGACCACGCCGTAATAGACCAGGTACATGGTGCCGGCGACAGCGGCCAGCGCGGCGGCGATCACGAAGGTCACGGCAATCGTGCGGTCGACGTCGACGCCGACCAAGGCCGCCATTTTTTGATCCTGCTCGCAGGCGCGCTGGGCGCGCCCGAGACGGGTCCGCGCCACGAGGTACCAGAACGCGAGCAAAAGGACGCCGGTGATCGCCCAGATGATGAGCTGCTTATAGGACAGCGTGACCGGAAAATTATTGCTGTTGGACAGAACAAATTCGCCCTGTACCAGCGGCGGAATCGATTTGTTGCGCGGCCCCTGCGTGACTTGCACGAAGTTTGACAAAACGATCGACATCCCGATCGCCGAGATCAACGGCGCCAAGCGAAACGAACCACGCAACGGGCGGTAGGCAATCCGTTCGATCACCCAATTGACCAGCGAGGTGAACAACATTGCCACGATGAGTACGATAAACAGGGCGAGCGCGACTGAAGCGATGCCGAGCCAGGAGGTAAGCGCAAGCAACGCGATCAGCGCGATGAATGCGGAAACCATGAACACATCGCCGTGGGCGAAGTTCACCATCCCAATAATGCCGAACACCATCGTATAACCGATGGCGATGAGGCCATAGATCGAACCAAGCGTGATGCCGTTGATCAACTGCTGGGCGAAATAGTCCATGCATTAAAGCCTTGTGTCGAAGCCTTGCGTCGAGGTCTTGCGTCGAGGTCTTGCGTCGAAGTCTTCGCCAGGTCCGTAGAATTCTTAACAGCGGGCGCTTAGAGCGGCAACGCTGCGGCGCGACGGGTAGGGCGCGGTGCAGGTCGGCAGTTCAGGTCGGCAATTGCCGTTTTGTGCAATAATCGGCTGGAAACGGTTCACTTGTCCGCTCGGCGGCGGCGGGTTAGGCGTGACGGCAAGATCAAGGAGAGGCCCTCATGGAACGGGTCAAGAGCGAGGACGCCATCGGCGCCAAGGGCCGGCCATTCACCGGCGCCGAATATCTTGAGAGTTTGCGCGACGGCCGCGAAGTCTACGTCTACGGCGAGCGGGTGAAGGACGTCACCACTCATCCGGCGTTTCGCAATGCCGCACGCTCAATCGCGCGGCTTTACGACGCGCTACATGATGAGAAAACGAAGGACTTGCTGACCTGTGAAACCGACACCGGCTCGGGCGGCTTCACCCATAGATTTTTTCGCGCCGCGCGTTCGCGCGAAGACCTGATAACGCAGCGCGACGCCATCGCCGCTTGGGCGCGCATGTCCTACGGCTGGATGGGGCGCTCGCCGGACTACAAAGCGTCGCTGATGAATACGCTGGGCGCCAACTACGATTTCTATGGCCGGTTCGCCGAGAACGCCAAGGCCTGGTACCGGCGAGCGCAAGAGAACGTGCTGTTCATGAACCACGCCATCGTCAATCCACCGGTCGACCGCGCCAAGCCGGTCGATCAGGTGAAGGACGTGTTCATCACCATTCAAAAGGATACCGACGCCGGCATTCATGTATCGGGCGCCAAGGTGGTCGCCACATCGTCCGCGCTCACCCACTATAACTTTCTCGGCCAGAACGCCGCGGTGCCGCTGCACGATACCGATCTCGCAGTGATGTTCATCGCGCCGATGAATGCACCCGGCGTCAAACTTCTGTGCCGCACCTCCTATGAGATGATGGCCAGCGTAATGGGCACGCCGTTCGATTATCCCTTGTCGTCGCGGTTCGACGAGAACGATGCGATCTTCGTCTTCGACAACGTGTTCATTCCGTGGGAAGACGTGCTGTTGCACCGCGATCTAGAGAAGTTGAAGATATTTTTTCCGCAGTCCGGATTTCTCGCCGGCTACCAATTCCAGGGCTGCACGCGGATCGCGGTAAAGCTCGACTTTCTGGTCGGCGTTATCACCAAGGCATTGCACGCGGCCGGTTCCGACGAGTTTCGCGGCAATCAAGCGATGCTCGGCGAAGTCATTGCCTGGCGCAATCTGTTCTGGGCGCTGACCGACGCAATGGCTATGAACCCGACGCCGTGGGTGAACGGCGCGGTGCTGCCCAACTTGCAATCGGGTTCGAGCTACCGCGTTTTCGCCGGCGACGCCTATGGCCGCGTCAAGGAAATCGTCGACAAGATCGTCGCCTCGTCGCTGATTTATCTTCCCTCGTCGGCCAAAGATTTCAAAAATCCGGCGATCGATCGCTATCTCGCGCGTTACGTGCGCGGCTCCTACGGCGTCGATTACAAAGAGCGCATCAAGATCATGAAATTGCTGTGGGACGCCATCGGCACCGAATTCGGCGGACGTCACGAGCTTTACGAGCGCAATTACGCCGGCAACCACGAGGATATCCGCATCCAAGCGCTGTGGAATGCGCGCGCGTCCGGTTCGCTCGAGCAAATGACGGCGCTCGCCGACCAATGCATGTCCGAATACGACGAAAACGGCTGGACCGATCCGGCTTGGCTCGATCCTGACGATGTGGCCTATCCCGGTCTGCCGCAGAAGGCGCGGGCGGCGGAGTAGGGCGGAGATACGACAGAGGTCATCTGGTCTCTGTCATCTGACCGCGCCGCCACGGTAGAATGCCGCCATGAGCTGGATCGACCAGCGGCCCGACGATGCAATGGACGGCGCCTTCACGGCAGTCGGGCCGGGTCCAATTGCCAGCGTCGATCCGCTTGTGTTCCGCGAGGCCATGAGCCGGCTGGGCGCGGCGGTGCATGTCGTCACCACCGCCGGGATCGCGGGAAAAACCGGCTTCACCGCGACCGCCGTCTCCCCGGTTTCCGATCAGCCGGCGATGCTACTCGTCTGTCTCAATCGGCGCAGCACCAGCGCGCCGTTACTCGCGCAAAACGGCGTGTTCTGCGTCAATACATTGGGCGCCGCAGAAGAGAAGCTGGCCGACCTGTTCGCAGGACGAAGCGGCATTCACCTGCACGAGCGGTTCTCCGCCGGCGAGTGGATCACATTGAAGACCGGCGCTCCGGTTCTCGCATCAGCTGTCGTGTCGTTCGATTGCCGCACGATCGAAACCAAAGCGATGGCCTCGCACAATGTAGTATTTGGGGCGGTCGAGGCGGTTCGCATGGGCCAGAGCGGGCCGGCCCTCGTTTATCACGAGCGCGGCTACAAGCGGGTCTGAGCGCGTCCACGCGCCGGCCGTCAGGCGAGCGCTTGCGCGTTCTTTTTTCGGCTGTTTTCCAATTATTTGTTGGGAAATAAGAATCCGTTGTGCAAATCCCGGCGGCCGTTCGTAATCTGGCTTCTTCTTGGGCGCGATCGGCCTATGCTGACGCCATGATTGGCCAGGACCGGTCTGCGGCGCTGCCGCTCTTTCATCTTTACGGCGATCCGCCGGACGATCAGGCATTCGACTTCATTCACATCGAGCGGATCGCCTCGCGCTCGGTGATCCACGACTGGACCATTCGCGCTCACCGTCATCGCAACTTGTTTCAGATCCTGCTCGTCGAGCGCGGCAGCGGCGAGATGACTTTCGACGTGGCCAAGCTGGCTTTTGCCGCGCCCGCGGCCATTCTTATTCCGGCTGCAATCGCGCATGGCTTTCGCTTCGAACCAGACGTTACTGACGGTTGGGTGATCAGCTTTACCGAGGACGCAGGGGGTGCGCTTGCCGACCGCTCGGGCGAAGCGGTGGCGCGGCTGCGGTCGCTTGCTGCGGAGCCAGTCATCCCGCTCGCCGACGAAACCGAACACGGCCGCCTGTTCGCGCTCGGCGCGGAATTATTCGATGAGCAGGGTCTCGCCCGCGAAGGCTATCGCCTAGCAATGCGCGGCCTTCTTGTACTGATCGCGGTGGCTGTGGCGCGCCTTGCCGCAAGCCGCGCGCGCACCGGAAGCATAACGCTGCGCCCGGCCGATGCCACCGTGGCGCAATTACGCGCGTTACTCGATGAGTTCTTCCACAAAGAAAGACTTTTGGGATTCTATGCGGAAAAGCTCGGTATGACCGTCGATCGCCTCAACGATCACGTCAAGCGCGCGACCGGCGTCACTGCTGGACATCTGATCCGCCAGCGCGTGCTGAGCGAAGCCAAGCGCCAGCTTGTGTTCACCACGCAGCCCATCCACGACATTGCCAAGGAGCTAGCATTCGCCGATCCGTCGCATTTCGCGCGGTTCTTCCGCAAACAGACCGGTACGACACCGCACGAATTCCGCGAGCGGCGGGGCGGCTGACTGTCTCGGGCGGGACGCATGGGTGAAAAGGCAGGAACGCCTGGAGCAATCACTAGAAACTGTGTTACGAACCATTCTCCAAATCGGCATCATTCACAGCAGCGGTTCTGACCTGGAACGAGGAGCGATCATCGTGAGACGTTATATTTTGCTCGTAACATTGGTTCTCGCGGCGCTCGCGGCGCCGGCGGATGCCCAAACACCGGCTCCATTACCCGTTCCGTCACCTGCCGGATGGACCCAAGTCGGCGTTCTGACCTGCCAGCTCAATCCGAGCATCGGATTCATCATCGCTGGCCATCAGTCGATGCAATGTAACTATGCGCCGGCCAGGCGGGCCCGCCGCAAGCTTACGAGGGAGCGATTAATACCGTCGGCATCGACATAGGTGTCACCGCTGGCGGTGTGCTGGCCTGGACCGTCTTCGCGCCTACCCAAGGTGCACCTGCTGGCGCGCTTGCCGGCGAATATATCGGCGCGTCCGGCGACATCGGCCTTGGCCTCGGCGCCGGCGCCAATGCTCTGGTTGGCGGCTCCGGTCGCACCTTCGCGCTGCAGCCGCTTTCGCTTGAGGACTCCATCGCCGTCAATATCGCGCTGGGCGTGTCAATGCTTAAGCTTCGCGCGGTGTAGAAGAAAACGCGCTTGCCGCCGAAATGCCGTCCGGGGCTCCGGTTGATCGCGTTCAAAATATGGCAATAGCGGTTAGCGTGAAAAGCAGACATCGCGCCTCATCGTAGCCATGTTTTGCAATGCAAACATGCGATGATGGGCTAGTCGGGTCGCCACCATTATTTTTTTGACGGGTTTAAACGCGGAGCTGAAGCGTCGTGAGATTGGTTGG